>DAOTTP010000037.1:0-5649 GCA_034437835.1 Anaerolineae bacterium
CCCGATCAAGTTTACGCCGTCCACAAAGCCTATATCGACGCGGGCGCAGAATTGATTGAGACCAATACGTTTGGCGCGAATCACTTCAAACTCAGCGAACACGGCTACGGCGACAAAGTCGCTGAAGTCTGCCGCGCCGCCGTCGACATCGCCCAGCGCGCCATCGCGGACAGCGGGCGCGAGGATGTCTATCTGGCCGGATCGGTTGGGCCATTGGGGCCAAAGATGCGCCCGTTCGGCTCGATCAGCAAAGAGGACGCTCGCGAGGCGTTCGCTGAGCAAATCCGCGCCTTAGCCGAGGCTGGCGTCGATGCGATTCTGCTGGAAACCTTTGCCGACCATCACGAACTGATGGAGGCGTTGGGCGCGGCGCGTACCGTCGCCCCGACCCTGCCTCTCATCGCTCATGCCACGTTTGCTGGTGATGACCGCACGCTGTCCGGCTTCACCCCGGCGCGGGTCGCTTATGATTTATACCGTGCGGGCGCGGATGTTTTGGGCGTCAACTGCTCCGGCGGGCCGTCTCAATTAGCGGCGGTGTTACAAACCATGCGGACGTGCGTCCCTAAAGCCCGTTTATCGGTCATGCCCAACGCCGGATTCCCAGAATCAATCGGCGGGCGCGTGATGTACCCCGCCACGGCGGAATATTTCGGCGATTACGCCCTGACCTTCCAAACCCTCGGTGCACGAGTGATTGGCGGCTGCTGCGGCACGACGCCGGAACACATCAGCGCGATGCGCCGCGCCCTAGATGAAGCCCGCGACGGCTTGCGGAACTTCCCGACCATCCAATTCCTAGAACAACCCAACTCCGAGGAATCGGGGCCGATTTTGCGCCCAACCGAGTTTGCCGAGCGCTTGCTGGCGGGTAAATTCACCGTCACGGTGGAAGTATCGCCGCCGCGCTCCTTCAATGTCGAGAAACTCGTCCGCAGCGCACGCCTATTGCGCGACGCGGGCGCGCATATTCTGGATGTGGCCGATACCCCTGCGGCGCGGATGCGGATGTCGCCTTACGCCGCCGCGCACTTGATTCAAACCCAAGTCGGCGTCGATACCGTGCTGCACTTCCCGACCCGTGGCCGGAATCTGTTGCGGATTCAAGGCGATTTGCTGGCCGCGCACGCGATGGGCTTACGAAATGTGTTCGTCACGATGGGCGACCCGACCAAAATCGGGGATTATCCCGACGCCAACGACAGTTACGACATCGTGCCGAGCAAGCTGATTACGCTGATTAAGCACAACATGAACAACGGCGTAGACCAAGCCGGTAATAGCATCGGTGCGCCCGCCGGATTTTTGGTCGGGTGCGCGTTGAATATGGGCGCAGATGACCTCGACCATGAAATCAAGATATTGGGCAACAAACTCAGCGCAGGGGCAGATTTCGCCCTCGGTCAGCCGGTATTTGAGGCGTGGCGCATCGAGCGATTCCTCAAGCGGTATGAGGAAATCAACGGCGAGTCGTTTAAGCTGCCGGTCTTGATTGGCGTGATGCCGCTATACAGCCTCAAACACGCGCAATTTTTGCACAACGAAGTCCCCGGAATCATCATCCCAGAGGCGATTTTCAAACGGATGGAAGATGCCGGAGAGGATGCGCCAATGACCGGCGTCGCCATCGCGCAAGAGCTATTGCGCTCAACCGCGTCAATGGTGGCCGGCGCATATATCATCCCGTCGTTTGGCAGATACGAACTGGCGGCGGAAGTCGTCTCAGCGATTCCGGTCACAGCGTGAGAAAAATTGATATGAGGAATGGACGTTTTTAATAGGGTTCACTCCTCATATCTGTTGAATGTGTTGAAATATCTACACACTCAGATTACTTCACATCATTTAACGGAAGGTTGCACCCCTGAACCAAGACAGACTCGGCATGTACCACTTCCCGGAGGTTGGCAGGATGGGCATTGCTCAGTAAATGGGTCTCCATTACGGAGTTTTCCACCTTTTCTGCCTTTACCGTTACAGATGTTACATTTTCCGCTTCCGTTACACCCATCACATTTGCGAGCCATTTAATACATCCTTTCTAATCTAATCTAGCTACCGGACACTGAACAAACGAGCTAAGGAATGGGCTCTAAAACGGTGAAAAAACTCGTTAAGGTAAATTTGCGAAAAAAACCGAGACGAGACTCATGCCTCCAATGTCCATTCCTCAACTCTATCGTAGCCTACACAGCTATCTTTTGAAACGGATTCCCGACGATTGTGATAGCCGTTTGACCAATTTGATTTACCTGATGATGGGCATGTTTCTAGGGGGCAGCGTACAATTGCCTAAGATTGCCCGCAAATTACCCTTACGTCAGCAAAAATGGAGTATCGTGAAGCGATTGTCGCGCTTCCTCGATAATCCGGTCTTAATCGGCGTGATGCCGCTGTATAGCCTCAAACACGCGCAATTTTTACACAATGAAGTCCCGGGCATCACCATCCCAGAGTCGATCTTCAAGCAACTGGAAGACGCGGGCGAGGACGCGCCGATGACCGGAGTCGCCATCGCCCAAGACTTGCTGCGCGCCTGTGCGCCGTTGGTGGCGGGGGCCTATGTCATCCCGTCATTTGGCAGATACGAACTGGCGGCGGAAGTCGTTTCAGCGATTCCGGTCACAGCGTGATATTTGCCCCATAAATTCAGATGAGGACGCCGCTCTAGGCGTCCTCTTGATTCAATCTACACGGCTGAGCTGAAATCGGTGAAGCTCTAATCATTCGACATGAGGCATATTTCCATATTTCCGGGTGCATTTCAACTTAGTGCAAAATGTCGTGTTTGGCGGGCGCACCCATGGGTGCGCCCCTACGAATGACGCGGTTTTCGTAGGGGCGACCCTCTGTGCCAGCGTGCTGCGCCCATTTGTATTCCGATCCACACCATGCAACAATCTGAAATGCACCCTATATTTCCTAATACTTTGTGTTCTTCATATAAATTCGGTAGAATAGGTCATTAATCTTAATTTCGAAATCCTCACAGGATATTTTCCATGTTGAATGAGATGTTACAAGATATAGAGAACGCTCCCACCTTATATTCCCCTTCACCGTTTTGGAGGGAACTGAATGCCACACATATTGCACAGCTTGAGCAATGGGGGATTTCCCAATTCAAACGGACAGTCAACACAAAATATTTTAACTGGACAATTCTTGGTATCCTCGCTCATCAGCTTTTACCCGTCGGCCTGCATTGGCTACGCCATCCTGATTTTTCGATTTTCGGCGCATCATTTCCCGGTTATAATGAACCTCGCGGCAAAGGCATTACAGCGTTCAATCCACTCAGTGCGTTTATCTATAAAATATATGTTGGAATGCTCGCAAACTGGACTCGTAAACAAGATAAAGATGGATTATTAAAAACGATTGAAGAGCCGCTTGTAGGCAACCCGTGGCGTGTTCAATACAGGGGAAATTGGATTTCACAGGACTTGTGTAATTCGATTTATGAATTCTATTCAGCACTCAATTTTCAGGCACCGAAACAAGTTGATTTTAACATCGCAGAACTCGGCGCTGGCTATGGAAGATTGGCACATGTGTTCTTGAAAACCATGCCAAAGGCCACGTATACCATTATCGACATCCCACCGGCGCTGTTCGTGGCTCAAGAATATCTATCGACTATTTTCCCCGAAGAAAAGGTCTTTAAGTATCGGCCATTTTCCTCATTTGATGAGGTCAAGGCAGAATACGAATCGTCACGGATACGATTTCTGATGGCTCACCAAATTGAGTTACTGCCGCCGAAGCAGTTCGACCTATTCCTTAACATCAGTTCACTTCACGAAATGACCCGTGAGCAGATCGACAACTACTTTCAACAGATTGACCGCACCACCAAAGGCAGTTTCTACTCCAAACAATGGCGTCAATCACGAGCGGGGAGGGAAAACAATTTCGTACTTAAAGAGGGCGAATACCCAATCCCTAAAACATGGCAGGAGATATGGCATCGTCAACATCCTCTTCAGCAGATGTTTTTTGACGCTTTGTACCAAGTACAGTAATGCGCCCGACGCCTAATCAAGGCTTGATGACTCAGGACTTCCCATGACCGACGATGCGCTGACGGTCAGCCAAATCACCGCACAGATTAAAGATGTGTTGGAAGGTAGCCTGCTGCTCCGCAATGTTTGGGTGCAAGCCGAGGTCAGCAACGCCCGCCAATATGCCAGCGGCCATTGGTATTTCACGCTCAAAGACGGTGAACGCGCCGCGCTCAAAGCCGTGATGTGGAATCGCACGGCAGCCGGTCAACCCATCGCGCCGGAAAACGGCAAGTCGATTCTGGCGCGGGGCAAAATCACCGTCTATGAGAAAAGCGGCGAATATCAGCTTCAGGTTGAGCAACTCCGCCCGTTAGGGATTGGCGACCTCTACGCCCAATTGGAAGAGGTCAAAGCCCGCCTGATGGCCGAAGGCTTGACCGACCCCGCCCGCAAGCGCGACCTCCCCGGCCTACCGTGGCGAATCGGCGTCGTGACCTCGCCAGATGCGGCGGCCTTCCAAGATGTGCTGAACGTCTTAGGGCGGCGCTTCCCGCTGGGTGAGGTGATTTTATCGCCGACTCAGGTGCAGGGGGCGGACGCGCCAGCCCAAATCGTCCGCGCTATTGGGCGGTTAAATGCGGGCGATGTCTGCGATGTGATCCTGATTTGTCGCGGCGGCGGCAGTATTGAAGATTTGTGGGCGTTCAATCACGAATCGGTGGCGCGGGCGGTGGCGGAGTCTGATGTGCCAACCGTGACCGGTGTCGGTCATGAGACGGACACCACGCTGGTCGATTTCGTCAGCGATTACCGCGCCCCTACCCCATCCGCCGCCGCCGAGTTTATCACCCGCTTGGCCGTCGATTTTCCGACTTATATTGAGAATTCTCGCGTCGAACTCGATGAGTTGATGGCTGGGCGTCTGGAACTGCTACGGGAAGGGGTCGAACGCGCAGTAACCCAGATGCAAATGAGCAGCCCAGAGCGCGTCATCCAGAACACCCGCCAGACGGTTGACCGGTTGACTGACCGACTGGATTCGCGGCTAGACGCACAGCTTAATTTGCTGCGTGAACGGGTTATCTCAGAAGCGCGGGCATTAGATGCCGCCAATCCGACGGCGCTATTGGCACGCGGATTCGCATTGGTGCGACTGGCGGCCACAGGCGAGGTCGTGCGTGCAACTGGTCAAGTCGGGGTTGGGGAAGAAATCACGGTACAGGTTCAGGATGGGCGCTTCAACGCCCGCGTTGTTGAAGAGGGGCGGTTATTATGAGCGATGAAACCCAAGAGATGAGTTTTGAGCAAGCCTTCAGCGCCTTACAAGCCACCGTTCAGCGGCTTGAATCCGGCGAACTGACGCTGGAAGATTCCGTCGCGCTATACGAGTTGGGGCGTCGGTTATCCGCCCGCTGTCAAGCGCTCTTAGACGCGGCGGAACTGCGGGTTAAACAAGTCGGGGCGTAATTTAGCGCGATAATGCCGAATTACCGGACGCCTCATGAGGCGTCCGTACAGGAAGAAACAATGATGCGGAGATGTGGTAGGGGCGACCCGGCGGGTCGCCCTCACGATTCTTACAGATGAATGTGGTGTAGACTCGTTGCGACGCGGTGTCCAGCTCCTTAGACCTATGTCCTGA
>DAOTTP010000038.1:0-16445 GCA_034437835.1 Anaerolineae bacterium
AACGGAATCGGCTTCTCCCACCGCTGAAGGACAGCAAATCACCCAGCCGATTTTACCGGGGGATACGCTATCCAGTTTTGCCCAGCGCCACGCCACCACCGTCAAAGACCTCATCCGCTTGAATAACATCGCCAACCCAGATTTGATTATCGCGGGGACGCGCCTCATCGTCCGTGATGGCGCAGTCACCGCGCCGGATGCTACCCCGCTACCGGGGCAAACAGCCGTCCCATCGGTGGCTCAAAATGTCCTATATGGGCGCGGGGTCAGTCTCAGCCTACAGGGGCAAGACCCAGCCGTACTGATTGACAGCGTTATCTCGCTTAACGTCGATTGGGTCAAATTGGATGTCGATTGGCGTTCGGTTCAGCCACAGGCCGATGTCTATGATTTTGGAGCGCTGGATACCGTCGTCTTTGGCCTGAGCGATGCGCGGATAAAGCTGTTGCTGACCTTAGACAACTCGCCGGTTTGGGCGCGTACCGCCCAACTCGAGGACGGCCCGTCAGATGATTTCGCGGTCTTTGCGACCTTCGCAGGCAGTCTTGCCGCACGCTATACAGACCGCGTGGCGGCCTATCAAATCTGGAATGAGCCGAATCTACGCCGCGAGTGGTTCAGCGATGTCCACAATATCGACCCCGCCAGCTACTTCGACCTATTCACGCAAGCCCATGACGCGATTAAGGCTCAAGCGCCCAACGCGCTGGTCATCACCGCCGGACTCGCCTCAACCGGCTTCAACGACGGCGTGAACGCGCTCAATGACCGGCTGTATCTGCAAAGCCTATATGACCTCGGAATCGCCAACATCGCTGACGGAATCGCCGTCCATGCGCTAGGATTCGCCAATCCGCCAGAATCGCGCTGTTGCCAAGCCAGCGATGGCGTGCTGACTCACTTCGAGAACCGTAGTTTCTATTTCCGTGACACGATTGAGGACTACCGCCTGATTGCCGAGGCCAACGGTGACGAACGTCCGTTGTGGGTAACGAAATTTGGCTGGGGGACGGCGGAAGGCGCGGCTGATCCGAGCGCTGATTTCATCTACCTGACCTATACCACCGCCCTAGAACAAGCTCAGTACGCCCCGACTGCGTTCGCAGTTGGGCAATCGCTGGGATATGTCGGGCCGATGTTCCTATACAACCTCAACGGGTGCAGCATCCCGGATGGACGCGCCGAGCAGTGCTATTTCAGCCTGACCAGTGGGGACGGCACGCCCCGCGCCGCCTATAACGCGCTCAGAGCCATGCCGCGCTAACCGAAACTTGTACGAGGGTGACCCGCTGGGTCGCCCTCGTACTCTAGTAATAAAAAGAGGCGTAGCACACACATGCTACGCCTCTACTGTTTGTGTTTGGACAGGTTATCGCGCTTGGAAAACCGCGATATACAGCGGGATTAAGCACGTCACGGCAATCAGCGCCAGCGCCGCCAGCGCCAACGTCACCGGGTCAAATAACCCGCGTGAAACCGTCGGCTCTGAGTGCTGTGGCTTCATCGGGCGGCTGTTATAGTAATTTGCCGGTTCGACCACGGGCGGTTGCGGCGGCGCGACCAACGGTGAAGCGGGTTGCGACATGCGCGGTGTCTGCGGGCGTAGCGGCGCTTGTTGATACGACTCCGGCGCGGCGTTGACGCGCTGCGTCATCACATTTGACCCAGCAGGCGGCGGAGTTTGTTGTACCGGCGGCATCGGGCGCAAGGTCGGCGCCATCGGTGGCGGTGTGCGATTGCCCGCCGTGCTGGTATTCGGCGGTGGCGGTGGCGCAGTCTGCTGACGCGGCTCAACAGGTCGTGACGATTGCGGCGGAGTCGGCGGCGGCTGTGTCTGCGACGAATCAACCGGCATCTGCGCGTAAGTTGAATTCATCCGCGCAATCCGCAGTTTTTCGCGTAGACTGATGAGCAGATGACCCAATTGTGCGGCGTCGCGATACCGTGCGGATGGGACTTTATCCAGCGCACGCGCCACAATCGCAACCAATTCTTCTGGGACTTCTGGGTTGAATTGGCTGATTTTGGGTGGGATGTCGCGGACGTGCGAAATCGCCAATTCCTGTTGGGTCGTGCCATTGAACGGCAGTCGCCCAGTTAGCATCTCGAACATCACGATCCCGATGGAATACACATCCGAGGCCGGCGACGGCTTTTCGCCTTTGGCTTGCTCTGGCGAGAAATAATGTGGGCTGCCCCACACCACCGCCTCACGCTCTTTCGGCTGCGTCTCGCTGAGGGCTTGTGCGATACCGAAATCTGTCACCTTAATCATCTGGTCGGTGGAGTTGACCAAGACGTTTTGCGGCTTCACATCGGCATGGACGATGCCCGCCCGATGTGCGAATCCGATTCCGGCGCAAATTTGGATGGCATAATGCAGCGCTAATTCGACGGGCAACGGAGTCCCGTTGCCGTCGCCGCGAATGATTCGTTTGAGGTCTGCCCCTTCGACGAATTCCATCACCATGTAATGGGTCGTCCCTTTGGGGTCGGTATGCGTGCCGACATCATGCACCGTGACGATGTTCGGGTGCGTCAGGTTGGCAATCGCCCGCGCTTCGTTTTGGAAGCGCACGATGAATTGGGGGTCTACGGTCATACTGGGGCGTAGAATCTTGACCGCGACAGTGCGACCCAGCGCCTTATCAGTAGCCTTATAAATAACGGCCATTCCCCCGCTGCCTTGTTGGGCCGTCAGCAGGTAGCGGCCATTGAGAATTGTCTCGTTAGACATGAGGGAATACCTTCTTCATCGCATCCTTTCGCATTGTACCGTAGAAACAAGCGGCGTCAACGCGCATACATCCGCTGATATTCCGCTGTTGCGCTTCTGTCGGTCAAACACGCGATATAATCGGCCACTGTTCGGTGCAATCCATCGCGCTCTAATCGTGCTTGCCAGAGTTTAGGCAATTGGCGCGACTCCTCGATATAACTCTCGAATAGCGCCCCAATAATCCTATCCGCCCGTCGTGCCATTGAAATCACACTCGGATGGAAATACATATTGGCATATAAAAACTGCTTGAGTTTGCGCGACATCGACCAAATATCATCGCTGAACTTTACGAGGTTATCCGGCTGCGTCATGATGTCGTTGGGAGTCTGAGGGGTGAGTGCCTGAATCCGTCCATCCGTCGTCGTCAACAAATCATCGACCAACATCCCCACCAACTCACGGATGAAGCGGTGGCGCGTCACCTCATCCAACTGCGTGCCGTGCCAATCGCACCGATCACATAGTATCCGCCATATCTCCAATTCTTCCAACTGCGCGGGGATGAGCAACCCAGAGAGCAACCCGTCATCAAGGTCATGAGCGCTATACGCCAGTTCATCGACGATGTTGGCGATTTGCGCCTCAAGGCTACCGCGAGTTTTGGGGTCAAGCCCCATCAATCCGCTGAGGTCACGCGCCGCCTCATGTTTTGCAATGCCTTCCAACGCCTCTAGCGTCAGATTTAATCCGTGCCAACCGATATAGCGAACCTCTAGTGTAGTGACTACGCGAAACGATTGCGCGTTGTGATTGAAGCCACCGTTTCCCTTCATCACCGCATTGAGTGAGTCCTCCCCAGCGTGGCCGAACGGCGCATGGCCGAGGTCATGCGCGAGGCAAATCGTTTCGACCAAATCCTCATTCGCGCCCAGCGCCCGTGCCACTGTCCGCCCGATTTGCGCCACTTCCAGCGTATGGGTCAGCCGCGTGCGGTAATAATCCCCGGCGTCGTTGACGAATACTTGCGTTTTATATTCTAACCGCCGAAACGCCGCCGAATGCACGATGCGGTCACGGTCACGCTGGAAGGCCGTCCGGTAACGCGGCTCATCTTCTGGGTTTTGACGCCCCCGACTGGCGCCGCTTTTCAGGCTATAAACCGCCAAGCGTTCACTCTCTTGCTGTTCCAATTGTTCCCGCGTAACAATCATTGACTTCTCCATTGTTAAATTTTTGGTAACTACTCAGCCCCTATTTGAGGGGAAAACGGGATTTTGACCGGTACTCAGCCCAATCATCTGAGGGAAGAACTTCCCCACGACTCAGCCAATTTGACGCTCTAGATCATCAAATTGAGGGAAGAAATGATGTCTGAGTAGTTACAATTTTTGTTTACTATTTGTTTCCATTCTAACCTGTTTTTAGGCAAGAGATGGGCATGTGTTATAATCGCTACCAAGCGATACACACACGGGACATCCTCACTATGGATATTCAACAAGCGTTACGCCTCATCGAGTGGCTGGACGAAGAACGACGAAAAGACCGCCAGACCATTGCGACCTTAGAGGAGCGCTTGGGAGGCCAACAGGAGACGATTGACGGCCTCAGCCGCCGCGTCAACGGCATGGAATCCGACCAATCGGTTATGCGGACAGAGCTTATCCCCGCAGCGGCCAATAATGACACGCTAGACCAACTCCGCCGCGAAATGCGCCAGATGGTCGAAGGCATGGAAACCAAACGCCTGAATGCCGAGCGTGAGTCCCAGCGCGTCGGGGATATGCAGCGTGAGCAACTTGTCCGCACCATCCGCGAAATCGAAGAAAAAACCGAGCGCATCAGCCGTCAGACGGTGGAATTGCCCGGTTTCCAGATGGAGCGTGACCGCCTCGCCGGGACGGTGGGCGATGTCCAACTCAAAATTGATGACCTGAATAAGCGCCTAGATGACCCAGAGCGCCGCATCGCGTATTTGGAAGAGCAGCGTCGCCAAGATGCCCGTCGCCTGACCGAATCCGAGACTCAACTTCAAGACACCCGCAAGGCGCTAGAATCCGTCCGTCCAAAAATCAGCTTGATTGAAGACTTGTCTATTCGCAATGAGCGCCGCATCCAAGATATTAGCAATACAGACCGTGAACGCCGTGAGCAGATTCAACAATTTATTGACCAACAAACTTTGCTGAATCAGACCCGTGACCAAGAAACATCGGGCTTGATGCGCCGGTTTGAGGAACATGACCGCGTGATGGAACAGAACATCCAGCGGTTTGAAACATGGTCAGAAGCCTATCGCGCCATGCGCCAAATCATCGAGGATTTTCATCGTATCGGTGAACGTCTTGAACGCCGCATCAACGAGGTGGCCGAAATGCAGCGCCTCTCGGAAGACCGTTTCCGTCAAGAATGGAACACTTATCGCGCCGACGACCAGAAGCGTTGGAAGCAATACACGTTGTCTAGTGATGAGGTTTGGCGTCGCCACGATGAGGACTTTGACCAATACGTCAAGCTCATCCAATCGCTCCAGACCGAACTACCGGTCATTCAATCCAACGTCAATCGCCTATGGCAGATGGAACGTGACCGCGCCGCCATTGAAGCCGAACGCGCCCGCAGCCTGCTTCAGCAGATGGAACCCGGCGCGCCCGGTACACCCGGCATCACGAACACATCGACATCGACCTTCCCTACCGTCGGGCGCAATAGTAACGGCAATAACAACGGCGGTTATCCGTGACGCGCCCCACACCTAAAGGCGGGGGCTTCTGACGGACGCATGAGCCTGACTGCGCTCTACGTTATCCGGCATGGACACGTCCTGTCCAAGTTAGTTAATCGAGGCTGTGACAGCCATGTGCGATAAAGAAAATATAGCACGATGAGCCAGAGAACTCAATTACGCCTTATATCCCCGTACCTAAAGGTAGGGGCTTTACGGCGCTTTTTGGTTAAATCAATGCTGGGCGACCCGACGGGTCGCCCCTACAAGGCCGATTCAATAACCCGTTCGATTGTGCCTTCGATTCGCACGCGCTGGATGTTCGCCCCCAATGCCCGCAATTTCTGTTCTACACGCGCATAGCCTCGGTCAATCTGGTCAATATTGGCGATGCGCGTCGTACCCTCCGCTGACACCGCCGCCAGCAGAATCACCATCCCTGCGCGGATGTCTGGGCTGGTGACGAGCGGCACGGCGTGGAGTCGGGTTGGCCCTTGAACTAAGACGCGGTGCGGGTCACATAACGTCATACGCCCGCCCATTTGCGCCAATTTATCGGTGAAAAACAGGCGACTCTCATACATCCAATCATGAAACATGACCGTCCCCCGGCTCTGGCTGGCGATTCCGATGGCGATGCTCATCAAATCCGGTGGGAAACCCGGCCACGGCTGGGCTTTAATCACTGGAATACGCCCACCAATGTCCGGCGTGATGGTCAATTCTTGGACTGCGGGGACGAAAATCGAGTCGCCGTGGGTTTCCCACCTGACGCCCAATTTCTCAAACACGATTTCGACCATCCCCAACACATGCGGGTCGGCTTTTTCGATGGTTAGCGCCCCGCCAGTCATGGCCGCCGCGCCAATCCAGCTACCAACCTCCATAAAGTCCGCGCCCACCGCGACCTCACAGCCGTCCAGCTTATCCACGCCTTTCACGGTCAGACGGTTAGACCCTACGCCCTCAATCTGAGCGCCCATCGCGTTCAACATATCGCACAGATTCTGGACGTGCGGCTCACCCGCCGCGTTATTGATGACCGTCGTCCCTTTTGCCATCACCGCCGTCAGCAGCGCGTTTTCGGTAGCCGTCACGCTGGCCTCTTTCAAGAGGATGTTGACGCCTTTCAGACCACCCTTCGGCGCACGGACGGAGAACAGCCCGTGCGTATAGGTGATTTCCGCGCCTAATTTTTCTAGCGCGATGACGTGCGTATCCAGCCGACGTTCGCCAATCACATCCCCGCCGGGGACAGGCACATCTACCGCGCCCATCCGGTGCAGCATCGGGCCAACAAATACAAAACTGGTGCGGATACGTTGCGCCAGCGCCGGGTCTAACTGCGTGCTGTTGACCGTCTTGGCGTGGATGCGCACCGATTCCTCATCCAGCCATTCGACCTCAACACCGAGTTTTCTCATGATGTCCAACGTCACGCGCACGTCTAAAATATCTGGGACGTTATGTAAAATCACAGGCTGGTCGGTCAGCAGACAGGCGGGCAGCATCTTGAGGATGGCATTTTTATTGCCGCCGGGTCTGACCGTGCCGTTGAGGGGCGTCCCGCCCTGAATCACAAATTGTTCCACTGTTCACCCCCAATATTGATGGGGTCAACTCTACCCACCGTCCGGCGCGTTGACAAGCCACAGCACCCCGACTATACTCATATTCATGCAAATAACTTTCTCCTTCCACCATCATCATATTCAAGCCCACACCCTGTTGTTGGACTGAGTATAAGTCGCGTCTCGTCACCAAGCGCCTTCTTGTTCAACAAGAGGGCGCTTTTTTAGTTCTGAGTCTTGAGTGATGAGCAGGGGCGAAACGGAGAGATTTTCGACATTTGCTATTTGCTTTTGAGTCGTGAGAAACACACACGCAGCACCATGTCCCTACGCATCTTTTGCTTTTCACTCAGGGTTTGGGACTCAGGACTCGTTTATCTCTCATCACTCATCACTCCACTTTTAAGGGGGTAGCCTATGCTGGCAGTCATTGATTATGGGGCGGGAAATCTACGCAGCGTCCTACACGCGCTCCACCACCTCGGCGTGGGTGATGTCCACCTCGTCCGAACGCCGGATGACCTCAACGGCGCAGATAAATTAATTCTGCCGGGAGTCGGCGCGTTCGGCGCGGGGATGCAACAACTCCGCGAACAAGGTCTGGTTGAGGTCATCCGCGCCGCCGTTGCAGCTGGGACGCCGTATTTGGGAATCTGCTTAGGGATGCAGTTCCTATTCGAGACCAGCGACGAAATGGGAGACCATGCCGGTTTGGGGATTTTGCCGGGGCGCGTCACGCGATTCGTCAATCGCCCCGACCTCAAAGTGCCGCACATGGGCTGGAATCAGGTTGATGTCCAGCGCCCGTCTGCGATTTTCACCGACCTGCCCGCGCCCGCCCATGCCTATTTCGTCCACAGCTATTATTGTGTAGCAGCTGACCCCGCCGACACCACCGCCACCGTAACTTATGGCGACCCATTTTGCGTCGCGGTTCAGCGCGATAACATCTATGGGGTACAGTTTCACCCGGAAAAAAGCCAACAGACCGGCTTGCGCGTCTTACAAAACTACCTGAATCTGCCCGGAAAGGTGTTCAACGCATGATTATCTACCCCGCCATCGATTTACGCGGCGGCAAAGTCGTCCGTCTGAAAGAAGGCCGACTTGACCAACAGACCACCTTCAGCGCAGACCCGGTTTCCGTCGGGCGGGCATGGCTGGATTACGGCGCAGAATGGCTACACGTCGTCAATTTAGACGGCGCGTTCGCCCAAGCCAATGACAATCTTGCGGTGATGGAAAAAATCGCCAAACTGGGCGGCTATGTCCAATTTGGCGGTGGCCTCCGCACTTTAGCTGACATCACCCGCGCCTTGACTGCTGGCGCGGCGCGAGTCGTATTGGGGACAATCGCCATCCAAAACCCAGATTTGGTCTATCAGGCGTTGGCGCAATATGGCGCGGATGTGATTTGCGTCGGCCTAGATTCCCGCGATGGGATGGTCACGACTCATGGCTGGCAGAACGTGACCGACATCACCGCCGTCTCACTGGGTCAACAGATGGCCGCCGCCGGTCTGCGTCACGCCTTGTATACCGATGTCGTCCGCGACGGCGGGCTGGCCGGCTCGAACGTCGAAGGCACGATTGCGCTGGGGCGCGAGACGGGCCTACAAGTCATCGCATCGGGCGGCGTCAGCACGGTTGAAGAAATCACCACCCTTGCCCGCAGCGGCAGCGTCGCGGGCGCAATTATCGGGATGGCCTTATATACCGGTGCGTTGAGCTTGCCCGATGCGCTCGCCGCAGCGCAACCGGCACAGGAGGCTTAAGGTATGTTGGCAAAACGCATCATCCCGTGCTTGGATGTCCACAACGGGCGCGTCGTCAAAGGGGTCAATTTCGTTAATCTCCGTGACGCGGGCGACCCGGTAGAACAAGCCGCCATTTATGACCGCGAAGGCGCGGATGAGTTGGTTTTCCTTGATATTGGCGCATCGCACGAGGGGCGCAATACCATCCTCGATATGGTGCGGCGCGTGGCCGATACGCTGTTCATCCCGTTCTGTGTCGGAGGCGGAATTCGCACCATAGAAGACATTCGCGCCACATTATTGGCGGGCGCGGATAAGGTCTCTATCAACAGTTCAGCCGTCAAGACGCCAGATTTGATTAACGCGGGCGCGTGGGCGTTCGGCGCACAATGTATCGTCGTCGCTATCGACCCTAAATTGGTCGATGGGCGTTGGATTGTCCATATCAACGGCGGGCGAGTTTCGACGGGCATGGACGCCGTGACATGGGCGCAGGAATGTGAAAAACGCGGCGCGGGCGAGATTTTGCTCACGTCGATGGACAAAGACGGGACGAAATCTGGCTACGACCTCGACCTCACCCGCCTGATTGCGGAATCGGTCAGTATCCCGGTGATTGCCTCCGGGGGGGCGGGCAAGGCGGAAGATTTTTACGACGCACTGACAGTTGGCAAGGCGGACGCGGCGCTGGCGGCTTCACTATTCCACTTCAACGAATTGCGCGTAGGTGAACTCAAATCGTATCTGGATGGGCGCGGCGTCCCCATCCGCATGACCGGCTGGGAGGCCGTCTGATGAGCGAAAGCCCGATTGCGCTGTTCAATCAAATCAAATGGGATAAAGACGGCCTCATCCCGACCATTATCCAAGATGCGGAGACCAATGCCGTCCTGACGCTGGCCTATATGAGCGCCGAGTCGTTGCAAAAGTCACTCGAAATCGGCCAGACCGTGTTTTGGAGTCGTAGCCGCCAAGAACTCTGGCACAAGGGGGAAATCAGCGGCCATACGCAAGACATCATCAGCATGGCGCTGGACTGTGACGGGGATACGCTACTCGTGCGCGTCAAGACGCGTGGCCCAGCCTGTCATACCGGCGCAGACACCTGTTTTTACCGTGAACTCAGCGAATTCAAGAAGGCGTGACCGCATCTCATGACTGACATTTTAGACACACTGCAAGCGCTCATCCAAGCCCGCAAAGACACCCCGGTTGAGGGCAGTTATACCAACAGCCTGTTCGAGTCTGGGCGCGGGCGGATGGCGCAAAAGGTCGGTGAGGAAGCCGTCGAGATTGTCGTGGCCGCGCTCTCACAGGACGCGCCGCGCCAAATCAGCGAAGCCGCCGACCTGATTTACCATCTGCTCGTCTTGCTAACCGACCTCGGCTTATCACTAGATGATGTCCGCGACGAACTCGCCCGCCGCCACACCCCTACAGCGGAGTGATATTAAGAGGGCTGGTCCTCATTCTTGGAAATACGACGCCAAGCCCTCAAACCCTATCCACTCAGCGGGGACAGCGCTGGTGAGCAGTTCCTTCATACGCGGTTCACTGAAAAACTGCGCGCCAATCACCGATGTCTCCGCCGTCAGCCCAGCTTCCACCGCCATAAATGACACCACGACTATCGACTTGGCCGGGAAGAACGTGTAGAGAATCGCGCCGCCGTTATTGTTATTAATCGCCAACGCATACTCCGGCTCGCTCTGAACGCTCAACACCTCTCCCAGAGACAATGTGCTGGCTTCAAAAATCGAGACGATTTCGACGACCCCATCCGCCCCAGCTACGATAAAGTTTGGTTCGTTAAAACCACTGCCGACACTATGCCAACTCACGCCTTGAGCATCAGTAGGCTCCAGTCGTTCCTCAATCTCATAAAACTGACGGTCAGCCCGAATGACATCAGCTACGCCTGCAAAGGGCGTTTCACCGGGGATGATGTCGCGCCAGCACGGGGCGACACACCCCTCAGTACTGATCAAAATCGACAATAGCGGGCGTGGGACAAGGACGAGTGAATCTGGGTTTTCGGCTGTCACAATCAAACTCAGCGCCTCCAGCGGCAGGCCGCCTCGGTTCATCACTTGATCATTCAGATATGCCCAGCCCAACTCCCCGGCTGCGTTGCGGATGAGTGTGGCGGGCGTGCCGCTGACGCCCATTACCTCGCCAAGCGCTAAATCGGTCTCGTGTTGTACGGCAGTAGCGGCACAGGTATCCAATTTTTCACCGCCGATGCCCAACACCGTCGCCAACGTTTCCGCCGTATCAGGTCCGATTTGCCCTGATGTGGCTAACCCGTATAACACATCACTGGCAGGCCAAAACCCGCCCGCGAGTTGTTCTTCAGCACATTCGGCCAGTTGCGCGGTATAAACCGAATAGGTCGGGTGAACAATCGGGTACAGGCGATACTCAAACCGTGCCTGCCCCGTCCTGACATACAGTTGAATGAATTCCGCAACCGTGCTGTGATAGTTTTGGCAGTGTGGACAGATAAAATCGGCGAATTCAACAATAGTGATAGGTGCATCTGGGTCGCCTAGCACAAATGCGCCGTCGTCCGTTCGCCCAAACGGGATACCATCATACGGTGCGAACGGGTCAGAATCCTGTGCGCCTACCGTAATCGTCAAAATCAGGAGCGCGATAACAATCATCAACCAACGTTTCATCCCAAATTTCCTTATCATCCCAAACGCTCAATATGACTAAATTATACTGGTTTGTCGCCCTAAATCGATCAAACCTGTGCATTTCCTCATCACCTATCTATCCATTTTCGGTTGCAGGCCGTCCCGTGCTGGTCTATCCTTTTGGGGTATTCAACCGGAGAGTCGCATGCCACCTACAGACCGTTACGTCTCTAACACCAGTTTTTATGTCCGCTATGCTGAAACAGACGCCATGCGGATTGTCCATCATGCCAGCTATATCGTGTATTTTGAAGAAGGCCGCAGCGATTATATGCGCCAACGCGGGAGCAATTACGCCCAATTCGAGCATGAAGGGCTATTTTTGGCCGTGGTCGAAGTCCAAGCCCGTTACGTCAAAGCGGCGGTCTATGGTCAACGCCTAACCATCCGAACATGGATTGAGGAATTAGGCAGCCGTGGCCTGACATGGGGTTATGAAATCACCGATGAGACCAGCGGAGAACTCCACGTCACCGGCCAGACCAAACATATCTGCATCACCGCCGATGGGCGCGTCACCCGCTTGCCCGACCATTGGCGTGCCGCAGTTCAATCCGACGGTGAAAACAAGAATTAAACCCGTGTTTGATTCTGTTGTCTGATACATCGATTTCGCCTATACTCTGCGAAACAGTAGTAAGGCTGTTTTTCGATTAAATCAGTATCCTTCCATAATGAGGTCAAAATGGTAACTTACGCAGAACGCCCGTGGACAAAACTCTATCACGCTAAAACGCCCAAAACACTCACTTACCCCAAAATCGGCTTGCATGATTTTTTACGCCAGACCGCCCAGCGCATCCCTAACAATCCGGCGCTCATCACCAGCGCTCACCTTCCCATTTTCGGGCGCGTAGCGCAAAACTTGACTTTCGCCGAACTCGACCAGCAATCTGACGCGCTGGCGGCTGCACTGGTCGATATGGGGCTGAAAAAGGGTGATCGGGTCGTCTTATTGATGCCCAACTGCGCCGCCTTTGTGATCGGATTCTATGCAGCGCTCAAAGCGGGCGGGGTCATCGCCGCCGCCAACCCAACCTACCCCGCAGACATGCTCAAGAATCAACTGAACGATTGCGGTGCAGAATTTGTGATTTCGTTGAGTTTGTTCTATAAGCTGGCGAAATCCGTACAAGTCGGCACGAAGGTCAAACACATCATTGTCACCAACGTCAAGGAATATCTGCCGCCACTGGCAAAGATATTGTTCACCCTCGCCAGAGAGAAAAAAGACGGCCACCGTGTCGAGTCCATCGGTGGTGATGACAAGTGGCTGCCCGACATCCTCAAGCAGTACGCGGGGCGCAAGCCCAATGTGACCGTCACGCCCGATGACATCTGCCTATTCCAATATACTGGTGGCACTACCGGCGTCTCGAAGGCAGCCGTCGCCACGCACGCGGCGTTGGTCGCCAATGTGCTTCAGCAAGAGGCCTTCCTGACCGTAGATGGCATCCCCGGCGAACAGGAAATCTTCCTCGGCGCGATTCCCTTCTTTCACGTCTTTGGGATGGTCGCCGTCCTAAGTATGGCGGTCAAGACCGGTGCGCCGATTGTGGTCGTCCCCAACGCCCGCGACATCGCCGATGTGGTGGACTGCATCGCCAAATTCAAGCCGACGTTATTCCACGGCGTCCCCGCGCTCTATAACGCCATCAACAACAACGCGAAGGTCAAAAGCGGCGAAATCAGCCTCAAATCTATTCGCGCCTGCATCAGCGGGTCTGCGCCGCTACCGCCCGCCACCAAACAGGAATTCGAGCGACTCAGTGGCGGGACGCTATTGGAGGGGTTTGGCATGAGCGAAGCGCCTACCGCCACCCATGTGAACCCTGTCCGTGGTGAGAATCGCATTGGGTCTATTGGCTTGCCGCTGTCAGATATGGACATGCGAATCGTCAGCCTTGATGACGGCGAGACCGATGTGCCAGTCGGCGAATCCGGCGAATTGTTGATGTCTGGTCCGCAATTAATGGTCGGCTATCACAACATGCCGGAAGAAACCGCCAAAGTCCTCAAGCAAAAAGACGGCAAGACATGGTTGTATACCGGCGACATCGCCAAGATGGACGAAGACGGCTATTTCTATATCGTTGATCGCAAGAAGGATATGGCGCTCATCGGCGGCTATAACGTCTATCCCAACAACATCGAAAAGGTCTTGAAAGATCACCCTGCCGTGTTGGAAGTTGGCGTAGCAGCCGTCCCGCATCCAGAGCGTGAAGGCCAAGAGGCGCTCAAGGCGTGGATTGTGCTGCAACCCGGCACATCCGTCACCGAGCAGGAATTGATTGAGTTCGCGGCAAAATCCCTCGCCCCATATTCTATCCCGCGCCGTATTGCGTTCATCCCAGAATTGCCAAAATCCGCCGTCGGCAAGACCTTACGGCGTGAGTTGGTGCGTATGGAACTGGAAGAGAACAAGAAAAAAGGCTCAAAGGCTTAATCGGTCTTAGACTCGCGCCCCGTGTCGTAAAGCGTTCTGCCCGCAAAGAACGCCCGCGCCGGGGCGCGGTTGAGATACCATAGCGTATATAACGGCAGCAATACCGTTGAAAACAACGCCCCGCCCCATCCCAAGCCAACCACGTCATCCCCAGAGGACAAGCCCTGATTTAGGTTTGGCAGGATAAAAACGGCCCGCAGCGTCAGATAAGCCGTCAGCATCGCCAACGCCAATACCGTCCCCGTGAAAACCCAGCGGATTCCCCGTGGTTTGCCGCGCCACGCCATCACACAAGTCGCCAAGACCCATAGGCAAACGACCAATTGCGAGATAAAAGCGGTGGGATTCACCAATCCCTCATAGCCCCCAGCGGCTAAGGCTTGGAGGGTCGTGCCGTCCGGCAAAGTCACCTGCGTATTGGCGAGGTTGGATAAACGCGCCTGTACCAATACTTGTATCCCTAAATTCAACAGCGGGACGAGCGAAAATAGCCCTCCGCACAAGATAATTGCCAAAGAAACACCCAATGGGCGATGTGGTTTTATCGTGTTCTCAATCATAGCTATTTTGTGCTTATCGCGCCCCTCAACTATTCGTATATATGGGTAAATCAGTTACAATTAAGGCAGTGTGTTTTACACTGGTTCACAGAATTTCTGCAATATCCATCATCCCTAAGGGACTTCATCATGTACCTCACCTTCCTAGACCACATCTTAGAGAAATTCCAAGAGTATGCCAGTACAACTCGCGCAGTCATCCTCTCACCCAACAGTAAACATGCCAACCCCCTTATAGCCCGCCTCCTCCAGCATCCCCAGTATACTTCACTCTACTACCCCTTATCATCAGAAGACACAGAATTAACCACTTTTATTGACAATATGATACGAGCATTTATAGATCGTAGCGATATGTTTGGGAGGTATACCTCCGTCGCTAATCTTGCTTGGCGAGATGGGATAGCGGCCTTTCGGGAGGCAGTTCTCGACGCGATCATCCGAGACCTTAACGCGATGAACGACCCTCATATCTTGCTGATAATTGATAATTTTGACCACGCCGAACACACCGATGACATACAACGTTTTCTTGAGGAATTGGCTGCGCGTTTGCCTAAACACTGTTTATTGGTCGTGAACGGGCGTACCCAGCCGCGCTTCCCGTGGATCTCGTTGATTGCCCAGACCCGCGCCATCATCTTTGAGGACGGACAACTCATCAATCAAACCTTTCAGACCAAACCCCCAAATTCATTTGCCGAACTGGAGATTTACGCTATCGGCCCCGGTTTTGTCTATATGAACGGTGAACATATCAGCAAATGGGAGGGGCATCTCCCGCGCTTGTTGTTATTTTTTGCGGTAGACCGTGGGGTCATCACCCGTGATAATTTCCACCGCGCCTTTTGGCAAGACTTAGACGAGATTCAGGCGACCAACGTTTTTCATGTCACCAAGTGCCGCCTCCATCGCGCCGTTGACATGGAGCTGTTGGAACATCACGGTGGAAATTATTGCATCCGCCCCGGCATCTCCATCTACTACGACGCATTCGAGTGGACTCAGGCATTGGTTGCGGCGCGAGACATCACCAATCCAGACCCGGCCAAAGCGTATGAACGCCTGCTATCGCTATATCGCGGGTCATTTTTGAAAGGTCATGATGATGCGTGGATTTTGGCACGCCGTCAGGATATTTTAGTCGGGTACATTGAAGCGGTGTTATTCGTCGCGGCGCGTCAAATCGAGGTCTATAAGTCCGACCCTTTGGCGCATAATGCCGCGTTAGAGAGTGCCTATCAATTGTATTTGGCGGCGCTTGAGGAAGCGCCGAATCACGCCGAGTTGGTCTTAGCGGCGGCGGAATTGCTTATACAGCCGGAAGTCAGCCGTCGAATAGAGGCGCACTCTTTGTTGCAGACGTATCTCAGCACCAAGAAAAAGGCTAGACAGGCCGCAGATGGGCGAATCGTAGCCTTATCGAAAAAATTACACGATAAAAAAATCACATGGTAGCTATATATAATACCTTCGCCAATTTTGATTATCATGGACAACGCGGGCGTTGTCCCTACAAATTCTCCTGTGGCGGGTTTTTATTGTAGGGACACGGCAATGCCGTATCCGCCACTGCACCAATTTAGGCGATTGTCTGACCCATCACCAGAGGCTGAAGCCTCTGGCTACCATTTTGAAGCCTGCTAAAGCAGGCTGTTCTTGGCAAATTCTCGCCTTATAGTCCCCTTCAGGAGGCTTCAAATGGCAGACGGATGCTTTAGCGTCTGGCGTCCAACGAAGCGAAACCGACAGGAAAAGCCTCTATAGCGGGAATTATCGCGCCTAGTGCATAACAGATGATTTCAAATACGTTTTGTAACTACTCAGCCCCTATTTGAGGGGAAAACGGGATTTTGACCGGTACTCAGCCCAATCATCTGAGGGGAGAACTTCCCCACGACTCAGCCAATTTGACGCTCTAGATCATCAAATTGAGGGAAGAAATGATGGCTGAGTAGTTAC
>DAOTTP010000039.1:0-1532 GCA_034437835.1 Anaerolineae bacterium
ACTAGACCGATGATTAACACGCATAACAACAACCATCTTGGCTTCATCGTCAAACTGCCCCCCGGCTAGTCCACCTTTGAGGTGAGTATAGTGATGATTCAGCGACTTGTCACAAAACCGTCCGGTGATTCGTCTTGTTTGTCATAAGTAGGCAATCACCGGAGGTTTATCAACATGACCACCCCACAACCTACCCATATCGTCATCCTCGGCGCAGGCTATGCCGGAATGCTGGCTGCATTGCGACTCGCCAATCAGACCCGCCATACCCCCGTCGAAATCACCCTGATTAACGCCGCGCCCCATTTCGTTGAGCGAATCCGATTACATCAGGTGATTGTCGGGCAGACGCTCAAACAACACCCCATCGCGGGGTTTTTGAAAGGCACGGGGATTCGCTTCATCCAAGCCAAAGTGACCGCGATTGCGCCTGAGTCGCATACGCTGACCCTCCAGACCCCCGACGGCGCGACTCAGACCGTGAGCTACGATACGCTGGTCTACGCGCTTGGCAGCCAGACGAATACCGCCCTCATCCCCGGCGCGGCGCAGCACGCCGTCAGCTTAGATGCCCCGATGAATGGGTCGGCTGAGTTGAAGGCGACGGCGGAACGCGGCGGGCAAATCGTCGTCATCGGCGGCGGGATGACCAGCCTTGAGGCCGCCACAGAAATCGCAGAGACGTATCCGGCGGCGCGAGTTCACCTGATCACACGCGGGTTGCTGGGGGACGATTTGAACGCTGCCGCCAACGCCTATCTCCGCAAGACCTTGAGCGAATTTAGCATTACGCCCCATGAAAATACCTCAGTTCAGGCAATCGAGGCAGGGCATATCACTTTCGCGGGCGGCGACTCGCTGTCATTTAACCTATGCGTGTCGGCGGTGGGATTCACTGCGTCGCCGCTGGCGCGTCAAGCGGGTTTGGCGGTCAATGCTACGGGGCAAGTGATTGTAGACTCGATTTTCCGCTCGGTCTCGCACCCAGATATTTTCGCGATTGGTGACTCGGCGGCGTTCGAGTCTGATGCGGGACTGTCGCTGCGGATGGGCTGCGCCGTCGCTATGCCGATGGCCTATCACGCGGCCAACGTCCTCGGCGCGTTGCTCAAGGGCGAAACGCCGGAGCCGTTCGCGTTCGGTTTCTTCGTCCGCATGACCAGTCTGGGTCGTCGGCGTGCGATTGTCCAATTTGTGGATGCTCATGACCAGCCGACTCACCGTGTTTTGACCGGACGCGCCGGGGCGATGTTCAAAGAGACGATTTGCCGTGCGACGGTCTTTGCGCTCTACTTGGAGCGTAAAGTCCCCGGCTTCTATGCGTGGTCACATGCCCGCAAAGCGCAAGGCAACCGCAAGCCGGTGCGTGGTCTGTTAGCAAAGGCGTGACCGATGACCGATGACCCGTTTTCCGCACTCACGCCCAAATTATTCGCCATCGCCTACCGGATGATGGGCAGCGCCACTGAAGCCGAGGACATCGTGCAGGAGGCCTATTTACGCTGGCACGATGTTGACCCATCTGAGGTGCA
>DAOTTP010000040.1:0-13652 GCA_034437835.1 Anaerolineae bacterium
CATCCACAATATTCGTCTTGCCCGACGAATTTGCCCCGATAAAAACCGTGATAGGGGATAAATCTATCGTCACGTCGCGCAAGCTACGCCAATTTTTGAATCTTAATTGTTTCAACATCGCTAATTACTCCTTGATTATGCCTGAGTTGTCGGAAATGCCTCTGCGACGTTAACCACGGCCTGATTCAGCACCGGAGATGTGAAGGTCTGCGGGGCGCGATACACGCCTTGTTGGGCATATTCAGCGCCTTGTAGCACCCATACCTCAAGGATTTCGGCGGCGGGGTCGATAATCCAATATTCGCGCACGCCAGCCGCCTCATACGCGATAAATTTGGTCGTGCGGTCTAACCTTGCGGTGGACGGCGATAGGATTTCGACGCACAAATCCGGCGCACCATATAAGCGCCCGTCGCGTTCCATACAGCGCGTGCTGTCCGGCGCAATCCATAAAATATCCGGCTGGGCTACTGTGCCGGGGTTTAAGACGACATCCAATGGTGCGAGATGCGGTTCTGTTCCTGCTAATTTCTCAATCAATTTGGCGATGCGATACACAAATTTTTGGTGACGAAACGCGGGGGCTGGCGACACAATTATCTCTCCGTCAAACAATTCAGTCGGGGTCATAGATTCCGGCATCGCCAAGAAATCCTCTAGGCTGATTCGGGTCTTTTCAGGCGTTGGCGCGAGCATAATGGATTGTGCCTTTCACTCATCTGTCCATACTATAACACGAAAGGAAGTCGAGAGTCCCCAGCGCGAAAACGGACATGTACGCCTTGTCCCTACGGGGATTTTGGAATGGTCGTCCCCATCAGCCCAAAGCTACCCGTGACCTGTGTTAAACTCAGGACTCATCACTCAACGTGGGCGGACAAGTCTCGCCCTTGTATCTACAGGACTCTTTATTTATGGCTGAAACCGATCCCAAGCCGCGCATCGTCGTTAAATCAACCATCAGCGATGCGCTGTTCCAACAACTGCGTGACCTCGCGCCCGATTATCGCGTTGAGCGTTATCCCGATGGTGTGCCGGACAATATCTGGGCAGAGACGGAAGTCCTGTTCACTGGGCGCACTGTCCCCACCCCAGAGCAAGCGCCGCGACTGCGTTGGATTCAATTGGCATCCGCCGGATTCGACTGGATGTTGAAAAACCCTATCGGCCAAGTCCCTGAAATCGAAATCACGTCCAGCAGCGGGATGCACGCCACCCCGATTGCTGAATATTGCCTCGGCATGATGCTGGCGCTCAACCTCAAGCTACCGTTGATGCTCGACCTTAAGCGCAAATCGGAATGGCCGAAGAATCACCCCAGCGCGTTCGGCCCCGCCCCGCTACGCGGCAAAACCGTCGGGATTATCGGCTATGGCAGCATCGGGCGGGAACTGGCGCGCCTATGCGACGCGCTGGGCATGACGGTCTTGGCCGCCAAGCGCGATGTGATGAAGCCAGAAGCCCGCGAAGGTTGGATTGAACCCGGCACGGGCGACCCGCTGGGCGAAATCCCGACCCGGCTGTACCCCGGCCAAGCGGTGGCGACGATGGCGAAGGACTGCGATTTTCTGGTGATGACCGCCCCACTCACTGGCGATACACGCCACATGATTGATATGGCCGTGCTGAACGCGATGAAATCGACGGCGTTTTTCATCAATATCGCCCGTGGCGATGTGGTCGATGAGGTCGCGCTGATTCACGCGCTGCAACACGACGATATCGCGGGGGCGGCGCTGGATGTATTCGCGGAAGAACCCTTGCCACTGACCAATCCGCTGTGGGGGATGTCCAACATCATCATCAGCCCGCACGTCTCCGGGGATTTGCCAGATTACTTTGAACGGGCGGGGCGCGTGTTCGCTGAGAATTTACGCCGCTATGTCGAAAAACGCCCACTGATTAACCTGTTGGACAGGGTAAAAGGGTACTAGAAACTTGACGGACATTCCCCTTGCTCGGTGTATCATGGGGGGACATCAAAAAAATCACACACCGCACCCAGAGGAAGTTCCCTGATGACCTTATATCCCCTGCTGATGAAGCCGACCCTCCATACCCGCGTATGGGGCGGGCGGGCGCTCGAAACACGCTATCATAAGGCGCTGCCAACCCATGCCCCGTATGGCGAATCGTGGGAGCTTCACGATACGACTCCGGTAGCCAATGGCGTACTTGCGGGGCGCACCATCGCAGATTTGACCCACACCTATGGCGCGGACTTTATCGGTTCAGATGCCGACCCAGAACTGGGATTCCCACTGCTGGTCAAGTTGTTAGATTGCAACGATTGGCTGTCGGTACAGGTTCACCCTGACGACGCGCTAGCCGGGGAATTGGAACGCGAGCCACGCGGCAAAACCGAAGGGTGGATTCTGCTGGCTGCCCAGCCGGGGGCGCAGATTGTGGTCGGGATTGAGCCGGGGACGGATGCCGCTGGGCTGGATAGCGCCATCCGTGAGAATCGACTCGAACCGCTGCTGTCGTATGAGACGGTCAGCGCCGGGGATGTGGTCTATATGGCGGCGGGGACGGTTCACGCGCTCGGCCCCGGCGTGCTGGTCTATGAGATTCAACAATCCTCAGACCAGACCTATCGCCTGTACGATTGGGGGCGTTTGGGCTTAGACGGCAAGCCGCGCCCGCTGCACATCGAGAAATCGCTCCGCGCCGCCCGCTTGGGCGTCAAACCGCCGATGACTCGGCTAGAGGATACCCCTCCCGGCGGGGTGGTCTTGGGTGGGGAATATTTCGAGACGGCGCGGCATGTTTTGACCGGCAGAGAGCAAATTCTGGATACCGGCAAGCGACGTTTCCACGCTTTGACCTGCACCGACGGCCTGATTACCGTCCACTGGGATGACGCAGCGCCGTTGTCGTTCAGCGCCGGTCAGACGGTTTTAATCCCGGCCTGCCTCGGCGTTTATAGCTTAACTGGAGAGGGCGAAGTCCTACGCTCGTATCAGCCATAAATAGCCGGAAATTCGGGACAAATTGCAAATCCGGCTTATACTCTAAGGATATGGAGGTGCGTTCTATGACACAAATCACCATCACCCTATCTGATGACATATATGAACGGGCTAAAACCGTCGCCCGCATGACTGGCAGGCCGGTCTCAGAAGTGTTATCTGAGGCGGCTTCCGCATCGTTGGCCGTCCCCACGGGCGCAGAAGAAATCCCCATCGACTCGCTGGCAGATGTGGATGTGGTCGCATTGGCGCAGGCGCGGATGGCGTCTGACCAGTCCGAACAACTGTCGGCCTTATTTGCATTACAACAACGACGGAGCTTGAACAATCACGAACGTGCAGAACTGGACAGCCTGATGGAACACTACCATCTCGGTCAGCTTCGCAAGGCGACGGCATTACGTGTGGCCGTCCAGCGCGGGATTTTAAGTCCTTCATTCAGTCATAATAATGACTTTTCTAACCCTATCTGATATTCGCGCCGCGCATGAGCGCATCCGCCCATACCTGATTCTGCCGACGACGTTGGAACGCGCCCGCTGGTTGCCGGGGGAGTCGTATCTCAAATTTGAGACGGTCAACCCGACTCACTCGTTCAAGATTCGCGGCGCATTAAACGCGATGCTGCGACTCAAAGAGCAGGGGCGCGGCGCGGATGGAGTCATCGCAGCGTCCTCCGGCAACCACGCGCAAGCGCTATCCTACGCGGCAAAATTGACCGGCGTCCGCGCTCAAATCTTGATGCCCAAGCATACCCCGCAGAAAAAAGTAGATGGCGTTCGCGCTCACGGCGGCGAGGCCATCTTGTTTGGTGACAATTACGACGCCGCAGAAGCCGAGGCCATCCGCCGCGCCGCACAGTCCGGAATCACGTATGTCTCGCCCTACAATCACCCGGATGTCGTCGCGGGCGCGGGGACGATTGGGCTGGAAATCGCCGCGCAATTGCCCGATGTCGGGCGGGTGCTTGTCCCCCTCAGTGGCGGCGGATTATTGGGCGGAATCGCGGCGGCGCTGGCGTCAGTCAAACCAGACTGTGAGGTCATCGGCGTGTGCGCGGAACACGCTCCAGCCGGATATAACCTCATTCACGGGACAGATAAGCCACAAATCTGGGAGACATTGGCCGAAGCACTCAGCGGCGAAATCGAGGTCGGGAGCATCACCATTGGCTTGATAAAGACCTATGTCCGGCGCGTCGTGTTGGTCGATGAAAACGCGATTGCTGAGGCGATGCGGGCGCTCACCTTCAATCAGGGCTGGATTGCTGAGGGCGGCGGCGCGGTCACGACGGCGGCGCTGATGTCTGGCGCAATTCACGCCGATTCACGCCCTACCGTGGCGGTGGTCAGCGGGGGCAACGTCGATGAATCGGCGTTGCGGCGGGTGTTACGAGGGTTCTAAAGAATGTAACATAATCCCCACTCCCTACGCGGCCTCATTCCCCATACAATGGGGGTGCTTTGACATCACAGCACACAACGGGGGTACGGCATGGTAGACATCCTGATTGTCGGTTCGGGCGGGCGCGAACACGCGCTGGGGTGGGCGCTGCGGCGCTCTCCGACGGTTGAAAAACTCTACTTCGCGCCCGGCAACGCAGGCACTGCCGCCCTCGGTGAAAATCTCCCCATCCCAGCGGACGACATCCCCGCACTGGTTGAAGCGGCGAGACGTTTGGGCATCGGGTTGGCCGTGATTGGGCCAGAAGTCCCGTTAGCAGCCGGCGTGGTCGATGCGTTGGCGGCGGGCGGCATTCGTGCCTTTGGCCCGACCAAAGACGCCGCTGAACTAGAATCGTCGAAGGCGTTCGCCAAGACCTTCATGGTCGAAAACAACATCCCCACCGCGCAACACGCCTCGTTCACCAACTATATTTCCGCGCTCAAATATCTGGACACCTGCAAGCATCCCGTCGTCGTCAAGGCGGACGGCTTGGCCGCCGGTAAGGGCGTCATCATGTGCGAGACTCGCGATGATGCCGCAGCCGCCGTCACACATATTTTGCGCGATTCGTCGTTCGGCGCTGCGGGCAGCCGCGTCGTAATTGAAGAACGACTGACTGGCCCCGAACTGAGCGTATTGGCCTTCTGTGACGGCAAAACCGCCGTGCTGATGCCATCTGCCCGTGACCACAAGCGCATTTTTGACGGCGACAAAGGGCCGAATACCGGCGGCATGGGCGTGATTGCCCCCGTCCCAGACGCCGACCCCGCCCTGATGGAAGACATCCGCCGTCGTGTCATCGAACCCGTACTGACCGGCATGGCCGCCCGTGGTACGCCGTTCGTCGGCGTGCTATTCGCCGGGGTGATGCTGACGCCGGACGGAATCCGCACGCTGGAATATAATTGTCGGTTCGGCGACCCCGAAACTCAAGCGATTTTGCCGCTGCTTGAAACCGATTTATTCAAGATTTTAACCGCGTGCGTCGATGGCACGCTCGACCAGACGCCGGTAGTCTGGTCGCCGGGGGTGTGTGCCTCGGTGGTGATTGCATCGCACAATTACCCCGGCAACCCGCGCCGAGGCGACCTCATCACGCTGCCGGAAACCCTCCCCGCCGGAGCGCTCGCTTTCCACGCTGGGACGGACGTCAACGCAGACGGTAACTTAATCACGGCGGGCGGGCGCGTCCTCGCCATTAGCGCGGCGGGCGCAGACCTTGAAGAAGCGCTGGCGGCGGCTTATCAGGGCGTCGAGGCCGTCTGGTTTGAGGGGATGCAATTTCGACGCGACATCGGGCGCACCGGCCAAAGCGCCTACGCCCGCGCCGGGGTCGATATTCACGCGGGGACTCGCGCTACCGAATTGATGAAAACCTCTATCCGCAGCACGTATAACCGCGCCGTCCTGAGCGATACCGGCTCATTCGGCGGGTTATACGACGCTTCGGCGCTCAAAAATATGGCCGCGCCGGTATTGGTCGCCAGCACGGACGGGGTAGGCACGAAAACGATGGTCGCCGCCCGCATGAATCGCTGGGATACCATCGGCCAAGACCTTGTGAATCACTGCATCAACGATATTTTGGTGCAAGCGGCGCGCCCGTTATTCTTCCTCGATTACGTGGCCGCCTCTAAGCTCAACCCAGAGCAAATCGCGTCGGTGGTGGCGGGCGTGGCGCAAGCCTGTCGAGAGGCCGGATGCGCCCTGCTTGGCGGCGAAACCGCCGAAATGCCGGGGGTGTATCAGCCGGGGGAAATCGACCTCGCGGGGACGCTGGTCGGGGTTGTAGAGCGCGACCTGTTGCTGGACGGCTCGAAGATTCAGGTCGGGGATGTCCTCTTGGGCTTGCCGTCTAGCGGCCTGCACACCAACGGGTTTTCGCTGGCGCGTATGGCGCTGGGCAAATTGGATTGGGACGCGGCGCGGCCAGAACTCGGCGGGAAATCTATCGGGGAGGCGCTATTGGCCGTCCACCGCCCCTATATCGCCCAATTCGACGCCTTGCAAGCGGCGGGGGTTGAGATTCGCGGCCTCGCCCATATTACTGGCGGCGGAGTCTATGACAACTTGCCGCGCATTTTGCCCAGTGGGACAGCCGCCGCAATTCAGCGCGGCACATGGCCTGAGCCGCCGATTTTTGGCCTGATTGCGCGTCACAGCGGCGCAACCCCGCAAGATTTATTCCACGCCCTGAACATGGGTTTGGGGATGTTGGTGGTCGTCCCATCACATCAAGCCGACTCCGCCCTCGCTGCCTTGCCGGGGGATTGTTACCGCGTCGGGCGCATCACGACGGGTAGCCGCGTCGTCACAGTGGAGAATCTATATGAGTCTTAAGTGCCGAATGCTGAGTCCTGAGAAAAACGCATATCTCAATTCATTTGATGGCCGAGTCGAAGTGGTGTATTTGTATACTCAGGACTTGGGACTCATCACTCAGGACTCAGCCCTATGAAACGTATCGCTGTTTTAATTTCCGGCTCTGGGACGAATCTGCAAGCCCTGATGGACGCGATAGCGGTGGGGCATCTGCCCGGCGAAATCGTATTGGTGGTCAGCAACCGCAAGGACGCCTTCGGCCTGACCCGTGCCGAGATGAACAATATCCCGACGCTGTATTTTCCGCTGAAACCGTATACCTCAGCGGGAAAATCTCGCGAGGAATTTGACCAAGACCTCGCGGTTAAAATCGCGGAGTTTGCGCCGGATTTGATTGTGCTGGCCGGATGGATGCACGTTTTCGGCGCGGTGTTTCTGGACACCTTCCCCAATCGCGTGATTAACCTGCATCCGGCGCTACCGGGGACATTTGCTGGGACGCACGCCATTGAGCGCACGTTCGCGGCGTGGGAAGCGGGCGAGGTGCATGTCGGCGGCTGCATGGTGCATTACGTCGTGCCAGAGGTGGACGCGGGCAAGCCGTTGGTGATAGCACACGTCCCTATCCTACCGGACGATCAATTATCTGACTTTGAGATGCGCCTACACGCCGCCGAACATCAAATCATCGTGCAGGCGGCGCATCTGGCGCTGTCGAAACTCTAAACGATTACAGTCTGTGGTCGGTAAAGGGATAAATAAAGCACAAACGTTTAACACTACATTCGCCAAAATCGGATTGATCTCACCCATCATCAGCGGACACGGCACTGCCGTGTCCCTACAGTAAAAACCCGCGACGGGAAAATTTGTAGGGACAACGCCCGTGTTGTCCCTGATAATCAAAATTGGCGAAGGTATTGAACGGCTATCTAGCCATTAATTCGGGAATTTCTTGAGCGCCTCGCGTAGCAACTCGACCAGATGATGTGCGCCGGGAATGGGCGCATCAATCGTCAGCAGCACATACAGCGATTGGACAAAGTGCTTGACGTTCATATAGGTGGCGTGGATGGTCGGGTCAAATTCGCCGCCGTCCGTCCCCATCTCATGCACTTTGAGCAGCCGTTCGACGAACCCGCTCAGGTCGTCTGGCGTCAACATCTCGCGCTTGAGCAGGTCGAGGGTCGCAACCGCCATACGTTGGTCTTCATTGTGGATATAGACATGTGCGGTGGGGATGATGAGCTTATCGGCCACCACCATCAGCAACGTGAGATGAGTCTCTGGTGTGGCCTGTGAGGAACGCGCCAAGAATTTGACCCAATCGGCGGTATGCGCCGTCGTATGAATCCACCCCACCAGCGCGTCATGCCCGCGCAGGTCGATTTCGGCCTTGAGATACGCCCCAAGCGCCGCGACCAACTCACCATATTCCTCGCTGGTCAGGTATGGCCGCTTAATCTCGCCATAGGCCATGACCGACAGCATCAGTACGGAAAATGAGCGCAACAACACCTTGTCGCCGCGAAATTCCCCCAACCCCTCGTGCAGATTCGGGAGAAGTTTTTGCGTGATGGCGCAGAGTTGGTCGGTGCTGAGATAAGCCCGCATCGTCCACACAGCAATCAAGGTATAGGCGAACCCGTCGCGCAATTCGGGGTCGGGGTCGCCCAAATATCCCAATAATTCCTCGGTCAGCGCCCAGATGTCCGCGCCCTCTGGCACGGCATAATCATTGCTGCGGATGGCGCTCCAAAACGCTCTATCGTGCATGAATATCTCCTCGTTCTAGCAATTCGGATAACAACTGGGGTCGGGGAAGGCGTTGCCGAACGAACCCGGCACGCGGGTCGGCGCTGGCGGGGGCGGGACGGTATTATCAATCGGGAGGGCGTCAATCACGGCGCGAGTTTCTAGCGCCAACAGCGCCACCCAGCCCTCGCTGCTGCCGGTTTTAATCTTCACCCACGGACTATATGGGCTGCGGGCGATTAACTCAACTTCCGCGCCGTTGGGGATGAACCCCAGCACCGCGAAAGCCATATCCGGCGCGACGCGGACATCATACCCACGCAGCGCGATGATACGCGCCTTATAGCCGAGGTCGCCCATCCGCTGAACCGGCGCGGGCGTGGCTTCATAAACCTTGACCACGCTACTGAAATCGCCTTGCAATAATTCGGCAAACATCCAGCCGGTTTGCCCACTGGATAGGCGCACATGCAGCCATTGACCATCGGTATTTTTGCCCAATACACTCATATTCTCACCAGCGGCGGCCTGTAGAATCACCGTCGCGTCAGTGTTGGGCGACACGCGCAGATTAACCGGCGCGGACGTGCGAGCGAATCCGCCCTGCGCGATTTGCACCGGACGGTCAAACAACGCCAGCGGCAAATGGTTGATGCGCTCCTCATCCAACACACGCGGGATGGACAGCGCCGAGGTTGGCGCGCTGAAATTACCAGCGGCGTGCGGGGCGCTGGCCGATTGCCCAGCTGTCAAGGTCTGGCGCTCCCCCAATGCCAGCGCCCGCAGTTCACCGCTCAGGACGGCGAAAACGGTATAATCGCCCTGTGTCTGAACGGCCAGCGTACCATTCAAGTCAATGCTGACCCCGTTGACGACCAGCCGCGCCGAGACGCCGGGGATGGGGTTTTGGATGACCAACGTGCTGTGCGGCGCGTACTCACACGCCACATCAGAGTCGATGGTCACGACCTCTAGGGCTTGCCACGCGGGGAAGTCCGGCGGCGTGACATTCTTGACCGAGACATCTCCGAGCAATAATCCGCTGAACGTCACCAGCGATTCTGGCGCGGCGACGCGCAGATAGGCCAAGCCCATATAATAACCGGTGGGGTCGATGCCTAACGTATGAATGGACTGCACGACATCGGTCTCGACCAGTGAGCCGATGGCTGACAGCGAATTAGACACTGGCCCCGGTGGCTCAACCGACGGGCTTGCGCCGCCGTTGCAGATGAACCCATACGGTTTGCCGACGCACGCATCGCTGGCGGTGAGCAAGGCGAGACCCAGCGGCGCGGCGCACACTTCTGCCGGGATGATCGAACGTGTGATAGGCGTCGGCTCTTGGGCGCGAAGCATCAGCCCGCCCGCCCAAATCATGACCACTATCCCACATAATAACGCCCATTTTCTCATCAGTTACCCTATCAGCCAAAACTAACGACTAACACCAAAAAAACATACAGACTATAATAGCGTCCGATGGGGGTTCTCCCCAGTGTGTGTCATCATCCCCGTAGAGGAATCACCGTGCAAACGGATACCCCGCTGTTATTGCTCTCGACCTTCCAAAATTTCTTTCCCGGCCAAAAACCGACCCATACCCTCCAAGCCCCCGGCTATGAGACATGGGCGGCAGCGGCGCTGACCAACGATGCCCGCCTGACGGTGGCGTGCGCTGAGGTGGGTGGGCGTGCCGCCTTCACATGGCAGACCGCCCGCAGGGGCGAAACCATCACCCACCGCCCACTCCCGATTTGGGCGCAACTTCCGGCTGCGGTCTTGGTCAAACTGTGCGCCGAGGGCTTGGATGTCCCCGGCGTGAATGTCGCCTTGTTGGGCGAACGCGCCACCAGCCCACGCTTCGCCTATGGCTTGGCCGCCGCCGTCGCCGCCTTGCTCCACACGCTACACGAGCGCCCCTACACCGCCGATAGCATCGTCAAACTGATTGATGCGGCCAAACGTGGGTAAGTGGTCAAGCAAGCGCAACCCGATTTTGTGGTACACTAAACACGCTAAAGATCCCGCCAACGTTGGGGCGATATATGCTTGACTCTGCTTCTGGGCTGGAACGTCGACGCCAGCTTTTACGAATTGTCCTGATGGTACTCATCGTGCTGACGATTCCGTTTTACTGTTTTGGCTTCTACTTATGGGGGACCGCGCCGCAGGCCGTCCCTGCTCGGACGACGCCTACCGCGCTGGGCGCGACCAATACCCCGTTGGGGGGCGGCAATTTGACCGTGACCGCCACTTCAACCATCCCGTTATTCGGTTCGGCAACGCTGCCGCTGTTCCCCACCCCCGTAACATTCTTCACGCCCTTCCCGACCTCGATTCAGCCTGCGACGTTCGTCTTTTTGACGCCGACTCTTGCGCCATCACTGACCTTCGCGCCAACTAGCACCCTATTCCCAACCAATACCAATGTGCCGCCGTCGCTCATCCCGCCCAGCAATACGCCTGTGCCGACCAATACGATAGCGCCACCGACCAACACCGATATACCGCCCACTGATGTCCCCCCGACGGCGACTGATTTCATCCTGATTCCGCCGACGGATACACCAACGCCATAGTAAGCCTTGAGTCGTTTTTCTAACCGACATAATCGCTTGAATGGGGAATCATGAGGTGAGTGGTAAAAATTACATCTATGGCAGACATGCAGTCCAACCCATGGCCGAACGAGATGTCAGCCGCACAGATGTGGAGTTTGTCGTTGAGTCAGGTGAAGTTATCCGTGATTATGCTGATGACACACCCCATCCCAGTCGCATAGTTTTAGGGTGGTGTGATAGTCGTCCCTTACATATTGTTGCGGGGATAACGTTTCCGCTAATGAAACGATTATCATCACCGTATACGAACCTGATCCAGCGATCTGGGATGAGGATTTTAGGAGTAAGAAGCCATGAAATGTGTAATCTGCAAACACGGCGAGACAAAACATGGCACAACCACAGTCACGCTCGAACGCGGCTCAGTGACACTCGTGATTAAAGATGTCCCGGCACAAGTATGTGCCAATTGTGGCGAGGCATACTTTGATGCAGAAGTGACTGATGCGCTACTAGATATGTTAAATGCCGCTGTCAGTGCCGGGATTCAGGTAGAAGTGCGCGCCTACAGATTGGCAAAGGCATCATAACGCACAAACCATCTCTTATCCCGCATCACTGTATTTGATTCAGGAGTTTTTTCGTGTTTGATGTCAAAGCCCATCTCAAGAAATTAGTGGAAGCGCACGGCCCATCCGGTTATGAAACCCCCATCCGGGCGATTTTGGCCGAGGAATGGCGCGATTTGACCGACGAGCAACTTGTGGACGGACTCGGCAGCCTCATCGGTGTCAAAAAGGCCACCCGTACTGGCGACGCGCCCGCCCGTAAAATCATGTTGGCCGCGCACATGGATGAAATCGGCATGTTGGTGCGCGACATTGTGGACGGCTTCATCTATGTCACGCGCCTTAGCGGGGTCGATAATCGCGTCATGTTGTCGCAAACCGTGATGGTACATGGCCGCGCCGGAAAACAATTCCCCGGCATCGTGGCCGCCGTCCCGCCACACCTATTGACCGAAGCCCAGCGCCAAAAATATCCGACATGGGATGAACTGATTGTCGATGTCGGGTTGCCCGCCGCCGAAGTCGAAAAATGGGTGCGAATCGGCGACCCAGTGACGTGCGACGTGCCGATGCTGGAATTGATGGGCAATAAAATCGCCGCCAAAGCGATGGATGATCGCGCTTGTGTCGCCATCGTGACGGCCTGCCTGAATGAACTGAGCAAGATGCATCACCGCTGGGATGTCTACGCCGTTGGCACGGTACAAGAAGAAACCGGCCTATTCGGGGCGTCCACCTCTGCTGAGATGATTAACCCAGACATCGCCATCGCGTTAGATGTCGGTTTCGCCAAGCAGCCGGGAGTCGAAGGCGATGAGTTGGGCGGCGGCCCAGTGCTGGCGATTGGCCCGAATCTCCATCCTAAGCTGACCGAAAAATTACGTGAATGTGCCAAGCGCTACGACATCAAAATCCAAGACGAAGCTTTATCTGGTCACACCGGCACGGACGCATGGGCGATTCAGATTGCCCGTAACGGCATCCCGACGGCGCTGTTCAGCCTCCCGCTGCGGAATATGCACAGCCCGGTTGAGACGGCAGACCTGCGCGACATCGAGCGCACGGCGCGGTTGCTGGCGCTGTTCATTGCAAGCCTAGACGACGATTTCATGGACTCGCTGGCATGGGATGACCTGAAGGTAAAGACCTAAGCCGATGGATTCAGCCCTTTTTCTCTATGACATTGACATCTCTAACTCACGTCTAGAGGATTTAGCGCAACTGGCCGACCAAGCTTATCCTTTCTATGCGTGGGTGAGCCAACATGCCCAACGGATAGCGGATTTAGATATCAGCCTGAACGACTTTCTGTTCACTGCAAACCAATATCAGATCCAACAACTTTTGCATGATATCTATACTGCCCCATCTTCAGAACACCCTTTTCTGTTTGATGGGGTTGGTAGGACATACACCCACCCTAAAGCTTGTTATTATTTTTTCTCGTGGTTGGTTCGTGATGCTCCGCAACAGCGTCTCAATCCCATCATTCAGCGAATTGTGCGAAAAGGCGCTTTATCACGACTAGATGCAGAGATTGAAGTCTTGATGGCTTTAATCTTACGCTATCGGGATGTTTTGAAGACATTTTCATGGGAAGCCATCCGCGAAGTCATTATGGATCGTCTTGAAGGCTCACGCCGTAGCATCAAAGGGCATGAAAAAGAAGCCCATGTGCGTCTAGCTTTAATTGCAGCCTTGCAGACGTTCTATCAAATTCACGGGAGTTATGGTCGCTATAGCTCGGTTCAGATGTCTGGTCAGCAAATAGAGAAATATCGCGAGACGTATGATATTGGCTTATTATTGACAGAGGATATAACAGGCGAAACGCGCCATATCCTTATCCCGATCAAAACGAGGGAAACCGAAGGCGGCGACCATGCCCATCTATTCACACGGGATATTCGTTCCGCTATCCAAGCCGCAAAACAGACCGCGCAAGATTTTCTTTTCGTGGTGATTGTCGCTAAGAATTGGTCTGTGCGCGAATTAGAGAATTTACTCCAAGAAGTTGACCACCT
>DAOTTP010000041.1:0-2266 GCA_034437835.1 Anaerolineae bacterium
CGCCCACATCGAATCCCCCATGGGGATTGAAACAATCTGGCGTTTTGCGTTGTGGCCTCGACGTACTCGCGTCACGCCCACATCGAATCCCCCATGGGGATTGAAACAGAGCCATTGGATTAAGAATCAATGGCTCTGTTTTTATTTCGGCGCGGTATACTCCCCTCTGCTCAGGAGGGCTTCATGACTCAGTTTGACCTCGGCGCGTTGGTGATTCACGTTCGCGCCGGATTGGATACCACCATCCAAAATCACATGGGGCGGGCGATTCACCGCCAATTTTTCGTCGCCATCCAAGACCCTTTAAAAGGGGAGGGGCGGATTCATCCCGTCGAAGGCGAAGCCAACGATAAGCCGATGCCGTACTCGACTTCTGGACTGATGCAGTCCGATAAAACAGCCCCGATTATCGGGCGACTCAAGGCGGGCGCGGCGGCATGGTTCCGCGTGACCGGGTTGACCGAACCCATCTGCGCCAAATTAGAGGCGTTCCGCGCTGATGCTCCCTCTCATATCGAGTTAGACCACCTGCCGTGGGAAATCGTCGGCATGTCTTGGGATGATGCCCCATGGGGGACGGTCAGTACCCATCAGACATTGATGCACGCCGCCCAAGCGTTGCGCCACGCCCCAACCCATCTTCATTTCGAGTTCGCCTCGGCCACGACTTTTCGCAGTGACGGGATGAATTTGCCCGCGCCGCTGCCGCATCTGGTCTTCAACAGCCTCGCCAATCGCTGGGCAGAAATCACCGGCGCGGCCTTGCGCGAGAAATCGCTCTGGAATGCGTTCACGCGCTATCACATCATGATTAATAAGCAGGCGACCCAAACCGACACCGTGCGGGTCAAAGATGGCGGGAAAGAAATTGGGTTCACCGGGATGGCGGTCTATGAATTCAAACCGAAAAATGACGCCCTAGAGCGTGAAAATCCGGCGCTAGAGGCGGAGATTCAAGCCGATTATCCGAACTTGTGTCGGGTCGCGTCGATGCTGGCAGATTACGCGCAATTCGCGGGCGTCGGGCGCAAAACGACGACAGGCATGGGCATGACGCGCAGAACAGGGTGACTAGTTGCAATCATAAATTTCCCGGACTACACTCAGATGAAATCATCCCATTAAAGGAGCAAGAGATGAGCAACAATATCGGTCACGTTTTTATCAGTTATTCTCGCAAAGACAAAAAGGTTGTAGAGCGTTATGTCGAAGCCTTTCGCAAGATGGATTTTATCGTTTGGCAAGATGTGAGTAGTATCCCACCGGGCGAAGAATGGCATAAGGCGTTGCTGGACGCGGTTGAAAAATCGGCAGTGGTTGTGATTTTCTGGAGTCAGCACGCTTTCCAGTCGAAGTATGTGAATGAGGAAATCGACCACGCCATTAAACTAGGCAAGCCGATTATCCCCGTGCATCTCGACCCCGCCACCGAATTAGGTAAATTGACGGGCTTCAATGCCGTTTCGGACACTGGCAATGCAGCTCAGAGTGTCGCAACTCGTCTACTTCAGATTGCGGCGCGCCTCAAGCGCGAGGTGACAGGATTCAAGCCGAATCTCCCGATGAGCGCTCAAACTGTGGAGGGTGAAAAAGGAGAGCCGATTGGCGAACATGAATATGTCGTTATCCCACTCATTAAATCCGCATACAGCAATGTTGAGGTGATTGCTGCGGCTGGGACAATTCTTGCCAAAGCCAAGCGGATTCAGGTGGTTATTCAGAATACTCGCACAAAGGGATACGCGGCGGTGCGTGATTCTTTCAAGGCGATATTACAAGAAGATAAAAATTACCCAGAAGATACTGAGCCGTTGGCTTGTTTGTTTGTCACGGGGGCATTGAACCCATTCGATGAGACAACCTATGAGGTTGATCCACGGAATGTGGCGCACTACAGCGATATGTACGGCACGCTCAATAAGGCGCTTGCGATTTTCAAAGAAAATGTGCATGGCATACCAGACTTCCAGATTTTCCCGCAATCTTTGGTCGAGATGACGTTACTCTTGGGTCTACAGATAGACAGATGGTTGCCGCTACAGCTGTTCAAGTGGAATAACACAGAGTATATCCGGGTCATCACCGTTCCGCCGCGCCAGCCGTAAGACATCTGTCACGTTAACCCTTCGTAGGGTGATGAAATACGAAGGGTGTGTGTTCTAAGCGATTGCCCCATCACCCGCCAAAATATACGACGCAATCGGCAAGCGTCGCGTGGACTAACCCCTCGTAATCCTTCTGCATGATTTTTAAGACTCCATCCAAG
>DAOTTP010000042.1:0-6624 GCA_034437835.1 Anaerolineae bacterium
GAGCGCCGCTTCGATGGCTTCTGTGCCGCTATTGCCAAAATACACCCGTTTATCCGATGGGCTGTCCGCGCCGTTAATCGGGGTGATTTGCTGCAAGCGTTCAGCCAACTCGACTTGCACCGGGCAGTAAAAATCCGTCGCGCCGATGTGAACGTACTTCTGCGCCTGTTTGGTGACGGCTTCAATCACTTTCGGGTGGGCGTGGCCGGTAGACAACACCGCAATCCCTGCCGCGAAATCAAGATATTCGTGGCCGTCCACATCCCACATCGTCGAACCTTTGCCGTGATCCATCACAAACCCGTATGAGCGCGTATAGGAGGGTGAGAGCGAATTCGCGTCACGCTGCATCAATGGGCGAGCATTGTCATGTTTATCGCGCAGGATAAAACCCTGTTCACGAGGGGCATTCGTCATAGTCATCTCCACTTGTTTACTTTGCACAAATCAAACCGAATGGTTTATCTAAAGTCTGCCTCAGTTTATCAAATCATCCCCCGCTGGGATAGGCCGCGCCATGATGGTACAATCAGCCTTTGTGTTCCATAAAACAAAGAAACCTAATGAGCCGTGTCACGCCAGTTCGCCAGCAGTACCTCGATATCAAAGCAAAGCATCCCAACGCAATTTTGTTCTTCCGTATGGGCGACTTTTATGAGATGTTCGACGCCGACGCCGAAATCGCCGCCCGTGAACTGGATTTAACCTTGACAGGGCGAAATTTCAGCCAAGAAGGGCCGCGCACCCCGATGGCGGGCGTCCCGCATCACGCCGCCGAAGGCTACATCGCTAAACTGGTCGAAAAAGGCTATCACGTCGCCATCTGTGACCAACTGAGCGAGCCTACGGGCAAAGGCCCGGTTGACCGCGATGTGACCCGCGTCATAACGCCGGGGACGATTATCGAACCGGGCATGTTGAGCGAGAACCGCCCCAATTACCTGATGGCCGTCCTCCCATTCGGCGACCCGTCCAGCAAAGATTGGAAGTCGGCGGGGCTGGCATACGCAGACATCACCACCGGCGAATTTTCTGCCACGCAACTCAACGGTGATGAGGTCGGCGTGATGGTGCTAGAAGAACTCGCTCGCCTCGCCCCGCGTGAGGTCTTGATGCCGCAAACATGGGCGTCCGGCGTCACGCTCCCGTCAGGAATCAGCCTCACCCCGCTACAAGATTGGCAATTCGAGTTCAGCAGCGCCCAGCAGACCATCCTGACTCATTTCGGCGTCAAATCGCTGACCAGTTTTGGGTTGGATGACAAGCCCAATGCCGCCGCCGCTGCGGGTGCGCTCTTGAGCTATCTGCGCCATACCCAACGCGACGGCATGGCACAAATCACCGGCCTACGCCCATATAGCACCGACGGGTTCATGGTGTTGGACGGCTTCACCCGCCGTAGCCTAGAACTGACCGAGACAACGCGCAGCCGCACCTCCAAAGGCAGCTTGCTCAGTGTGCTAGACCGCACCGTGACGCCGATGGGTGGGCGCTTGCTGCATACGTGGGTCAATCAGCCGTTGCTCGACCTAAAGCGACTCAACGCCCGACTCGACGCCGTGCAAGCGCTGACCGACTCCGAGTCGACCCGTCAAGATTTACGCGCCGCTTTGAAACGTGTCTCAGACATCGAACGCCTGACCAATCGCGTCTTGATGCGTCGGGCGGGGCCGCGTGACCTACTCGGTTTGCGCCAATCGTTAGAGGCCATCCCAGAGTTGGTCGCGGCGTTGGGCGTGCAACCTGCGCTGTCGTCATTGGCGCGCACACTTGACCCATGCGAGGCGGTCAGCAACTTGATTGCAGAAGCTATCACCGACGAGCCGCCCGCTAAGATGGACTCGATGGGCTTCATCCGCCCGACCTTCGCGCAAGAGGTGTCGGACATCCTCAACGCCAGCCGTGAAGCCCGTGATTGGATGGCGAATCTTGAGCCGATTGAACGTCAGCGCACCGGCATCACGACGCTCAAAGTGGGCTTTAACCGCGTTTTTGGCTACTATATCGAAGTCACTCATGCCCAGACCGATAAAGTTCCCGCAGACTACATCCGCAAACAAACCTTAGTCAACGCCGAACGCTATATCACGCCGGAGATGAAGGAATACGAGGCGCTGGTACTCAACGCCGAGGATCAAATCCTCAAGGTTGAGCGCCAGATTTTCGAGGACGTTTGCGCCCGTATCTCTGAACACGTCCACGCCTTATTAAAAACCGCCCGCGCCGTCGCCCATCTGGACGTGTTCCTCTCGTTGGCCGATGTCGCCATGCGTGAGGGCTATTGCCGTCCGGTTTTAACCGATGATGACCGGCTGATTCTGCGGTCTGGCCGTCATCCGGTGGTCGAACAATCGCTCTCGGACGGCGTGCGTTATATCCCGAATGACAGCCACTTTGATACCATGTCACGAGTGCATATCATCACGGGGCCGAACATGGCCGGTAAATCAACCTATATCCGGCAAGTTGCGCTCATCACTTTAATGGCGCAAATCGGCAGTTTTGTCCCTGCGGATGAGGCGGTTATCGGACTGGTAGACCGCATTTTTGCCCGCATCGGCGCACAAGACGAGATTCATGCCGGACAATCAACCTTCATGGTTGAGATGGTCGAGACGGCGCGGTTATTATCGGGTAGCACGCGCCGTAGCTTGTTGATTTTGGATGAGGTCGGGCGCGGCACATCAACGTATGACGGACTCGCTATCGCCCGCGCCATCATCGAGTACATCCACAATAACCCGCGCCTGAACTGCCGGACGTTGTTCGCCACCCATTATCATGAACTGGTCGAACTGCCGGACATCTTGCCCCGCTGCCGTAATTTCAACGTCGCGGCGTCAGAAGAGGGCGGCACGCTGGTCTTTCATCACAAATTGATGACTGGCGGCGCAGACCGTAGTTACGGCGTGCATGTCGCACAGTTGGCTGGCCTCCCCCGTCCGGTGATTGACCGCGCTCAACAACTTTTGCGCGATTTAGAGGAACGCGGCGCGGACTTCAAACAGAAGCAGTCGCACCAATTCAGCTTCTTTGACGCGCCCCCTGAAAACCCTGCCGTTGAAGCATTACGCGCCCTGAGCATCGACAATCTCTCACCAATTGAAGCGCTCACCAAGCTCTACGAACTCAAACGAATGACGAATACGGAGTGATGAGTCAAAAGTGATGAGTGATGAGAAAATGCCGAGGACGCACTAATTTTCTACCTGTTTGACAAAGGATAAAAAAACACATGACTGCCCAGATCGTTGACGGCAATCCGATTGCCGAGAAACTCCGCAAACAACTGGCGATTGATGCCGCCGATTTTACAGAAAAATACGGCTATAAACCCGGACTCGGCGTGGTGTTGGTCGGGGATGACCCGGCCTCGCAGATGTATGTCCGCATGAAGCGCAACGCCTGCGAAAAGGTCGGCATCACCTCGTATGCCCACGTCCTCCCCGCTGACTCGACCCAAGCACAGGTTGAAGAAGCGGTTCGTTCGCTGAATGATGACCCCAACGTACATGGAATCCTCGTCCAATTGCCGCTACCAAAACATCTGGACGAGGAAAAAGTCCTCAGCCTGATTAGTTTTGAGAAAGACGCCGACGCTGCTCATCCCACCAATATCGGTCTGTTGGCGATGAAAGGCCGCGAGCCACTGTATAAACCCTGCACCCCAGCCGGTGCGATGATTATCTTGAACGAGTTGGGCGTGAATATTTCCGGCGCAAATGCCGTCGTCTTGGGGCGCTCCAACATCGTTGGGATGCCCATCGCGCTGATGTTGATGGAGGCCAATGCCACCGTCACTATCTGCCACAGCCGCACCAAGAATCTGCAAGCCTACCTCAAGGATGCTGATATCGTGATTGCCGCGATTGGCCGCCCGAATTACCTACACGGCGACTGGCTAAAACCCGGCGCAGTCGTGATTGATGTCGGGACGAACAAAATTGATGACCCGACCAGTGAAAAAGGCTATAAATACGTCGGGGATGTCGATTTGGAGTCGGCCTTGCCCGTCGTGAGCGCCATCACCAAAGTCCCCGGCGGCGTCGGCCCGATGACCATTACCATGCTCATGGTTCAGACCGTCCAAGCCGCGTATCGTATCGCGGAGCAAACGGAGCGAGCCTAATGGCGACCCTTCTCTTAAAAAATATCGGCCATCTGGTCACGATGGATGACGCCCGCCGCGAAATCAAAGACGGCGCGGTTCTCATCCGCAATAATGTCATCGTGGCCGTCGGGACAACCTCCGAGTTGGACTCCCAATCGGCTGATGAGGTGCGTTCGCTGCCGAATCACGTCGTCTTGCCGGGGTTGGTCAACACCCACCATCACATGTTCCAGAACCTGACTCGCGCTATCGGTCAGGAATATGAGTTGTTCGGCTGGCTGACCACGCTCTACCAGATTTGGCGTAATCTGACGCCAGACATGATTTACACCTCGGCCAAAGTCGCCATGACCGAGTTGATTTTGTCCGGCTGCACAACCTCCAGCGACCACCTATACCTGTACCTCAACGGGGCGCTGATTGATGATGAAATCCGCGCCGCTACGGACATCGGCTTCCGATTCCACCCGACTCGCGGCTCGATGAGCGTCGGGGAATCCAAAGGCGGCCTGCCGCCAGATGATTTGGTTCAAGATGAAAAACTGATTCTGCGCGATACCCAGCGGGCGATTGAGGCTTTCCACGACAACAGCCGCTATTCGATGTTGCGGATGGGGGTGGCGCCGACTGCCCCGTTCAACGTAAGCCAAGACCTGATGCGCGAATCGGCGGCCTTAGCGCGGAGTATCCCCGGCGTCCGGCTGCATACCCACCTCGCGGAAAACATCAATGACATCCTGTATAGCGAGGAGAAATTTGGGATGCGCCCCGGCCAATATGCAGAGAGCGTCGGCTGGCTGGGGGATGATGTCTGGCACGCGCACTGCGTTCAACTGGATCACAGCGAAATCGACCTGTTCGCCCACACGCATACTGGAGTCGCGCACTGCCCCTGCTCTAACATGCGCCTCGCATCGGGCATCGCGCCCGTCCGCCAGATGTTGGCAAAGGGTGTGCGCGTCGGACTCGGCGTAGACGGGTCGGCCTCAAATGACAGCGGTCACTTGCTGAATGAGGCGCGTCAGGCCATGCTCTTGCAGCGTGTGGCAGAACCCAATCCGGCGGCCATGAGCGCCCGCCAATCGCTTGAAATCGCCACACGCGGCGGCGCATCAGTGCTGGGGCGGGACGACATCGGGCAACTGCGCGAGGGCTACGCCGCCGACCTCGTAGGTTGGCGCACCGATACCCTCGCCTTCACTGGCGCATGGCATGATGTGACGGCGGGACTATTGTTCGCTACCTCACAAGATGTCGATTTCTCTATCATCAATGGCAAGACCATCGTCAAAGACGGCCAGATGGTCGGCGTCGATGTGCCGGTCTTGATTGAGCAGCACACCCAGTTTTCTAAGACCCTAATCAGAGGATAATACGCACATGCAGACTCGTAAAATCGGTTCGCTCAACGTCAGCATCATCGGCTTGGGATGCAATAATTTTGGCGGACGTCTACCGGATTATGCGGACTCAGAGCGCGTCTTGTTCGGCGCGTTGGACCACGGAATCAACTTCTTCGATACGGCGGATATTTACGGCAATACCATCAGCGAGCAATATATGGGCAAGGCGCTCAAGACTCGCCGGTCAGAGGCGATCATCGCCACCAAGTTCGGCATGAACGCGGGCGGCCTCAAGGGTGGCGCATCGGCGGCTTACGTCAAGCAAGCGGTTGAGGACAGTCTAAGCCGCCTCCAGACCGATTATATCGATCTGTACCAACTGCACACGCCGGACGCCAATACCCCGATGGAAGAAACATTGGCGGCCTTAGATGAGTTGGTCAAAGCCGGTAAAGTGCGTGAAATCGGCTGCTCAAATTTCAGCGTTGAGCAATTGCGCGAGGCGGACGCGGCGCGTAAAGACGGCGCACGTTTTGTCAGCGTGCAGAATCACTATAACTTGTTCTACCGTGAGCCAGAACTGCCGGTTTTGGACGAATGCGCCAAGACTGATACAGCTTATCTGCCGTTTTTCCCATTAGCACGCGGCCTCTTAACGGGGAAATATCGCCTCGGTCAACCGTTCCCAGAAAGCGCCCGGATGGCCGGTCTACAGGCCGGTGATTATCTGACGGACAAGAACCTCGAACGGGTCGAAAAATTACTCGCCTATGCCGAGGACAAGGGTTACGCCTTGCTCGATTTGGCGTTCGCATGGACGCTCTATCACCCCGCCGTCGCGTCGGTGATTGCGGGCGCGATGTCGGTGGAACAGATTCAACAAAACGTCGCCACCACCCAATGGGTGATGTCTGACGCCGAATATGCCGACATCAACGCGATTGTGAGCGCGTAGATAGATAACGCGGGCGGGGTCTATTTTATCCCCGCCCGTGCTTTGGCGTCGCGGTAATCTTGAGGGGTATCTACGCTACGAAAAATGGCATCGGTATCGACGGGGACGCGCAACGCATCGGCGGCATGAGCGGCCAGCCATCTCTCAAACGCGGAGTCATCCTTCATCGCCAACAGTTCCGGCCAGTGACGGCGTGCGATTAAGGCCGGATAGCC
>DAOTTP010000043.1:0-8547 GCA_034437835.1 Anaerolineae bacterium
CCCCCATCGACCAACTTGGCGTTGGTGTGGCCGAATAGTTGGAAAACCCAGAAGGCATACGTCGCCCACCAGTTGTTCTTATCGCCATAGAAAACGACTGTGGTGTCGTTGGTGATGCCGTTCTTCGACATCAAAGCTTCAAACCCGGCTTTGTCGAGGTAGTCACGGCGCAGCGGGTGGTTGAGGTCGTTCGTCCAGTCGATTTGCACCGCGCCGGGGACGTGACCCGACGGGTACAGTAGCGGGTCTTCGTTGGATTCGACGATGCGGATGCCCGCGGTGTTGAGGTTGTTCGCCAGCCATTCGGTGGAGACCAGCACATCGGGATTGGCATAACCACGGCTTGAGATGTCACTCATATCGGGTGTTCCTCCTAAAGGAATCGGTGTGAAAGGACGGACTAGAGCATTGAATGTGCGCCAACCTGTTGCAAGAAAAAAAGCCAGCGCACGAGTGTGGCTGGCTTCTGTCTGCTTGCTCCCTAGAGGGTGAGTGCTTGTCTGTTACCGGACAATCACACAGAAGACTGGCTGCCGCCACACGCGCCGAAATTGCACATCACGCAGTAAGCGATGCGACAACAACCACACATTGAACAGCACATTATTTTCTCCATGCCGAAAACCATAACATGCGATTGTGGCGTGTGCAAGCAACGTTACCAATTCGTTACCACGAATCGCAAGTTACAACATAAATCAAGTGCGCGGTATAATGGACAAATAGTTTGTTATATTCTTTTGCGTCGGAACCCCCAAGCCATGACCGCCTCAAAACCCGCACCACCCACCAAACGTGCAATGGTATCCAATCTGGCATTGCGGGCATTGTCCGGTATTCCTCTGATGATTTTGGCCTTTATTTGCCTATACTTAGGGGACGAGCCGTGGGCGTTATTCATCGGTTTGGCGTCGGTGGTTGGGATGTTGGAGTTCTATGCCCTCGCGCAAGATAAACCAGAGATGGGCTTCACGCAGGTGGGCGTACCGGCCTCGCTGGTGATTTTATTGGGGATGCAATACGAATGGCCGTGGCTGGTGGTCGGAGCGCTGGTTTTTGGCCTGATAGGTGGGGTCATCACGGCGATGGGGCTGGGCGCGCCGTTCAAGCAGGCGCTACAGCAGGGCGTAATGACACTGGCGGGCTTGGTCTATGTTGCGTTGCCGCTGGCGCTGACGTTGGTACTGCGTCATCGGTTGGGTTTTTGGGGAGTGATGCTGGCGCTTATCATTACGATGGCGAACGATACCTTCGCCTATTTTGGTGGCAGATTGTGGGGACGCACGCCGATGGCTCCCAAGATTTCGCCCAAAAAGACGGTGGAGGGTTTGATTGTCGGCCTGATTTTTGGGACTTTATTCACGCTGGGCGTCTTGGCGTTAATGGATAAACTGACATGGGCATCGGCAGGGGTGGCGCTGTTAGGGCCGCCGCTAGCCGTGTTTGGCGATTTGTGGGAGTCGTGGCTGAAACGCCACTATAATGTAAAAGATTCACATTTGCCGAATCTGAATATCATCCCCGGTCACGGGGGGGTATTAGACCGTGCCGACTCACTGTTGTTGGTTGCACCGTTCGTGGTGGTGTATCTGGGCGCGATTGGCATGTTGAATTAGGGTATTGATTGGTTGTAGGGAGACATCTCTTGGCGGGCAATTCTGACTTGGAACAAAAACTACGTGCTGGGATTGACGCGGCGAAGACGGGCGAAGCCGCGACTGCGCGGCGCTTATTAAGCGAAGTGGTACGTGCAGATGGGCGCAACGAGTTGGCGTGGATTTGGCTGACTACGGTATTGGTGAATCCCTCTGAGCGTCGAGCCGCGTTGCGCCGCGTGCTGGAAATCAACCCCAATAACACCCGCGCCCGTGACGCGCTGCGCCAATTGGATGCAGAAGGGGATACCCCTCAACCCTCGGAACCGGCGCTCGGCGCACGCCTCTCTGGTTCTGCCCGCCCGACGACCTCACGACCTTTGCCGGGGGATGACCCGATTGCTAGAGATGAACAGCGCGGAGGGCTTCCACCGTCATTCTTCCTATATGCGGGAATCGTGATGTTAATAGTGGTCGTTTTGACTCTCGTTTTATTGGGCGCGAACGGTGACGCCACGCTCATCCCGACCCCGACGACGACCCTATTGGGCGATGTGCCGCCGTCCGAGACCCCGACGCCGGAGGATACACCGACCCCGACCTCAACCAACACCCCCATTCCCGCCGAACTCATCACGCGCCGCGCCCCGACTCTGCCACCGACCCCGACCTATACACTCACCCCAACCCTCAGCCCGACCCCGATCATGACGCCGACGCTGGAGCCATCGCGTTTTGAACTGATTTACGTCAGCCAAGACCCGTCCGTCCCAGAGCCAGATGCGTTGACGATTGTTGCGGATGGGTCAAGTGAAGGGCTATTGGCCGGAAAAGTGCGCGATGCGGCCTATGCCCCGGATGCGTTCACCTATGTTTTCGTGCGCGATTTGCGCGATGAAGCGGGCAACGCCATCGCCGCCGAGATTTTCACCGCCACGATTGCTGACCCTGATAATCCGGTTCAGCTGACGACTCTGGGCGCACTGGATACCGCTGATCCGGCATGGTCTACAGACGGCAAACAGCTTGTCTTTTCCAGTGGCGGCGACCTATGGTTGCTGACCCTCGGTCAGTCGCAGCCGGTGCGCCTTAACGAAAGCCTAGAGCCTGAACGTGAACCAGCCATCTCACCTGATGGGACACGCTTGGCCTTCACCCGTGATGCTGAGACTAATGGATTTACCGAAATCTATCTTGGTACACTAAATCTGTCTGAGGCAACACTATCAGACATCACAGCAGTCACCGATACCAATGGCAGCAGCTATAACCCAGTTTGGTCGCCCGATGGCCGCTTGATAGCCTTCGCTAGTGACCGTAGCGGTGACGGCGATATTTACACGATGGATGCGGAAGGTTTCAACGAGCAGGTGATTACCCTCGACGGGACGACTGCCGAAGACCGTTCCCCCGTGTTCAGCCCAGATGGGTTGTGGTTTGCGTTCATCTCGAACGCGCAAGATGACCGTTTCCAAACCTATATGATGACGCTGCGTGGGACAGAAATTCGGCGCATCACCAATAACCCGCGCAACGACTTGTCTGTGACTTTTAAACCCTTACTCCCCTAGTCTTTGTCTCTGAGGATGATGTATGACGAACAATATTGAAGCGCTTATGCAACAGGCGATTGCCGCCGCTAAAACTGGCAAACGCGATGAGGCGCGCCAGATTCTGCTGAAGGTGGTTCGCGAGGACGAAACGAATATCCGCGCATGGATGCTTTTGGCGCGGGTCGCAACCGATGCCAACGAAAAACGCACCGCGTTGAATAACGTCATTGAGTTAGATCCCGATAATCAACAAGCCAACCAGATGCTGGCGCAGTTGACCATCTCTGGCGTATTCAGCGAAGAAAACCAGAACGCCGTCCGCGCCGGCGCATCGCTCCGTAAAATCCTGTTGGGTGTGACGGTTGTGATGGTACTCATCATCGCTGGGATTATCGCTTTCCTGATCTCCAACAACAATCAACAGGCCGACGCTAGGTCTACCGAGGCCGCCGCCGCCGCCAACGTCGTCCAGTTTTCTCAGACGCAGGCCGCCGAGGGTCAAGGGACGCAGATTGCCATCGCGGAAACTGGGGCGGCATTTGCGCTCATCCCAACTGCAACCGCAACGGATCGCCCAACCCCGTTGCCGGATGACACCGCTATTCCCACAATCACTCCCTTACCCAGCGCTACCCCCATTCCCGCCCCAGAAGGGCTGCTGGGAGTCATCATTGGGTGGGGCGGGTCAAACGCCTTGAATGACGGCTACTTCCCAGTGGTTCAGTTCGCACTTGATGGTAGCGGCACGATTATCGAGCTATCGGGGACGAATCGCGGTGAGACGGTGGCCGCTGCCAGCCGTTCACTGGTGGTTTACACGCGCTACTTCCGCGACCTATTCGACAGTTATCTCTCATCAATTAATGTCGGGACGGGGATTCAGGACAATATGGCCTACCGTTTTGACCCGTCGGCAGAGGTATTTGTCCGCGCCACGACCCCGCAGATCACCCCAGATGGTCGTTTGTTGGTGTTCGTCGCCGAAACAGGCGATTTCAACCTCCGCCAAGTCTATATATTCGACTTCGCGGCGCTGGCCGGAACAGACCCCATCCGCCGATTGACCAATGACGAGTTCGATTATGACTTCCCAGCGATTTCTGCCGACGGCACACAGGTCATTGCTGTGCGTCGCGCCCGTGCGCCAGAACTGCCCAACACCGATCTTGTGTTAATTAGCCTATCCGGTGCGGCAATCGTCAACTGGACGACGGATGGCGATACCACCGTCGAAACTCACCCGCGCTGGTCGCCAGATGGTAAATTGGTGGCCTATGTGGGGGGAACACAGGCCGACCCCAAAGGCGATTTATTCGTGCGGACGACGGGCGAATTCCCTTCTTCCTTTAACGTGACGCGCACGGCTGGGGTTGATGAGATTTTCCCAGTTTTCAGCCCAGACAGCCGTTATCTAGCCTACGCCAGTGATGTTTTGAGCGACACGGTGCGTACCAACTACAACATTTTTATCTACGACCTGATTAGCGGGGGAAGCTATCAAGTCACCCGTGACGATGAGCGCTACTACCCGGGCGCATGGGTACAATAAAGACAAGATGGCGAGTCCTGAGTGTTGAGTCCTGAGAAAAAGCAGTGTGATTGGGGGCGGAAGATTTTCCCCCTTCGCTTATCACTTGGGACTCCGCACGCATTGCTCAGGACTCGTATGCTATAATCCTGCACCATATATAAATTGGTGTAACTCAGGCACGTATGGCAACATCATCAACCCCCCAGCGCCCAGACGCGCAGTATGTCAAAATCATTGAACCCCCAAAAGCGTTCCAACCGCTGAATCTGCTTGAACTATGGCAACAGCGTGAACTTCTCTTCCTATTCACATTACGCGACGTTAAAATACGCTATAAGCAGACCGTCTTGGGCATTTTGTGGGCGGTGATTCAGCCGTTCATCACCATGATTGTGTTCAGCTTCGTATTCGGGCGCATCGCCCGGATGCCATCCGACGGCATCCCATACCCGCTGTTCAGCTATGTCGGCCTGTTACCGTGGAATTTCTTTTCCAACGGCTTGAATAAAGCGGCGGCGGTGCTGGTCACGAATAGCCAGATGATTCGCAAAATCTACTTCCCACGGATGATTCTGCCCATCAGCGCGATTCTGTCTGGGATGGTCGATTTCCTGATAAGTTTTGCGATGTTGGGCGTGCTGTATATCTATTACGGGATTAACACCCCGCATGTGACCGCTGGCCTTAAAGCCTATGCGCTGTCCAATCCCGTTTTTGCGGAATCGGCATTCAGGGCGGTGACGGCCAATTATGAAATCACAGCCAATATCGTCTGGTTACCAGTGCTATTGCTACTGGCATTCCTGTCGGCGCTGTCGGTCAGCTTGTGGCTATCGGCGCTCAACGTGGCCTTCCGCGATGTCGGTTATGCGCTGAACTTCGCCTTGCGGATGTTGTTATACTTGACGCCCGTGATTTACCCGGTCAGCGCTTTGCCAGAGCCGCTCAAGTTAATTTCCGCGCTCAACCCTATCACGGGGGTGGTCGAGGGCTTCCGTTGGGCGATGTTGGGCGTTGATAGCGCACCGGGGCCGTTGTTGCTGGTTTCTACTGCTGCGACGCTGTTTTTATTGGTCACGGGCGCATATTACTTCCGTAAGACGGAAGCTACTTTTGCAGATTTGGTGTAACCGGATATGGGCGAAAACGCAATCGAAGTCCACGGATTGGGCAAGAAATTCTATATCGGGCAGGCCGAAAAACAAACCGATATGATGGGGATTATCCGCAATGCCATAACCGGCCCGTTCCGGCGGATGGCCTCACTGATGCGGAATCAACTCCCAGAAGCAGCCGATATTGAGTTCTGGGCGATGCGTGACATCACGTTTGAGGTCAAACAGGGCGAGGTATTAGGGGTCATTGGGCGTAACGGTTCTGGTAAAAGCACGCTACTCAAAACCCTGACCGGCATCAGCGCCCCCAGTGAGGGGATCGCACGCATTTACGGGCGCGTCGGGTCGTTGCTAGAAGTCGGGACGGGTTTCCACCCCGAACTGACCGGGCGCGAGAACATTTTTATGAACGGCACGCTGCTGGGCATGAAAACCTCGGAAATCCGCAAACATTTTGATGAAATCGTGGCCTTCTCCGGCGTCGAGCAGTTCATTGATACCCCGGTGAAACGCTTCTCTAGTGGGATGCAGGTGCGACTTGCGTTTTCGGTTGCTGCACACCTTGACCCAGAAGTGCTGTTGGTCGATGAAGTCTTGTCGGTGGGCGATGCAGAGTTCCGCCGCAGGTCGATGAGCAAGATGCAAGAAATCACCAGTCAGGGGCGGACGGTGTTGCTGGTCAGCCATAACATGGCCTCGATTCAACATCTGAGCAATCGTGTCATGTTGCTGGACGCCGGTAAGATGTTGATGATTGGCGAGCCGACCAAAATCGTCAGCGAATATCTCAAGCGCACTCATATCGCCCCCGCTGAGGCGTCGGTGGATTTGACCGAACATGAGGGGCGTGCAGACGGATCGACTCCGATCCTTAGCCGCATCCGCATCCTCGATGCAGCCGGTGAAGCCGACAGCGCCGTACCGGTTGGCGGGACGATAAAATTTGAAATCACCATAGATACAGGTGAGCAGGTCGTCAAGAATGCGTGGCTGGTGATTGCCGTGATGGACGCCAATGATGTGCGCGTGACGACGTTGCGGACGCTCAACCAGAATATGGACTCGCTGACCTTTCACGGCCAGCAAAAATACACTTGCACATGGCCGGATTGCAACCTCGCTCCGGGGGAATACCGCCTAGACATCGAGGCCATGTCGTCAATGACACAGGGCAAGGTGCTAGATTCGGTTAGCCGCGCCGTGGCGTTTGAAGTCACCCCGTCGGATTACTTTGGGATTGGGCGCGTCATCCGCCGGGGCAGCGGCTTGATCTGGGTGAAGGCCAATTGGGAACTTGACCCCACCGCATTGGCGATAAGCTAAGTTTGGACGTGTCATGAATCTGTCAGAGTGGCTGTCAAAAGTTCAACGTCGCGCCCTACGGATTAAAAACCGTGTCACGTCTGCACCCCCCAAGATGAAACTGGTCTTTGCTAGTTGGGTCGATGGGGATGTCCACCCCAAACATCCCGATTTCGCCTTCATCTCTTACCCCAAATGCGGTCGGACGTGGGTGCGCTTTATGTTGGCGCGGGCGATTCAGCAAGAACATGGCTATCGCTTAAATCAGCATTATCTGTTGACCTCGCGGCTGTATCATCATCTCACGGGAAAACAGGTTTTAATCGCGCATTACATCACGCGAGACCGTCCCGAAGTGAAACGGGTAGATCGCGCCGATAAAGCGGTGTTCACAGGCATCCCTGTGGTCTTGCTGATTCGTGATATACGTGACACATTGGTGTCTTTCTATTATCACAACACCCAGCTCAAAAACTTTCCAGAGATGACACTCTCGGAGTTTATCCGCTATCCCAAACTGGGTATCGACGGTCTCTTAAAGTATTATCAAGGCTGGTATCACTATCGAGATGTCCCGTCGTCACTGACCCTCGTGCGGTATGAAGATGTCCGCCACAACACTTTTGAGACCATGCGCTTTATGGCTGACTCGCTGGGGATGGCGAAGGTCAGTGATGAGTCTTTGCGGCTGGGCATCGAAGATGGACGCTTTGAGAAAATGCGCGTCCTCGAAGAAACCGGGCAAATCAAGCATCTCAACACCAAGTGGACGAGCAGCAGTAAAAGCCTGAATACCCGCCGTATCCGGCAAGGCAAGGTGGCCGGCTACCATGCCGAATTAACAGCTGACGACCTCACCTATATCGAAGAACGAGTCACGGCCTCCGGCCTGCCACATGATTGGCTATATTACCCTCCATCAGATACCCCCGCCGCTGAACAAAAGGCTTAGGCGCTTCCATGTTAATCGTCCTCAACGGCGCATATAAATCCGGTTCGACTTGGCTATATAACATCGTGCTGGAATTGACCGGCTATGGCTCACCCCCACAGGAATTTCTCAATCCAGAGTGGAAAGAGCCGTCGCTCCTGCCAGACCGATCCGCCAAAGCATTGGCCGCGCTTCGCCCCAGTGATTTATGGCTGGTTAAGAACCACTTTCACCTCCCCGAACATCGAACGCTACTGCTTTTGCGTCCCGATGTGCGCGTCTTAGACATCACCCGCGATTTGCGCGATGTGGTGGTCTCGTCGTATTACCATGACCGCCGAGCGCTGGGGTTTACGGGGACGTTTGAGGAGTATTATTGGCAAATCGGGCGTACCTTCGCCATGAAGGTCTGCCGGTATCATGCGTTATGGGCGCGTCCCTCAAAACAGTGCTACAGCGCCTCGTATGAGGGATTACATGCGAATTTTGAGGACGAAATCGGCAAACTCAGCGCGTTCTT
>DAOTTP010000044.1:0-17494 GCA_034437835.1 Anaerolineae bacterium
CAGTGTTAACGATTTGAATCACAGTCTTGCACCTTGCCCCTATGCCTTTGTTTCTCGATCAGGACTCATCACTCCGTTTGTGATATACTTGGCTCAAATGTTCCATTATCACGGCGAAACGGGGGTTTGATGCCGCCTAAGATTATTTTGGTGGATGGGTACGCAGTGGCCTATCGGCAGTTTTTTGCGTTGCCTGTCGAGAGCATGAGTACAAAATCAGGCGAACCGACCAATGCAGTGTTCGGTTTTACTCGCGTCTTGTTGGATGTGCTTCAGAAAGACAGGCCGGATTATTTGGCGGTCAGTTTTGATATGGGTCTGAGCGGGCGTGACCAGTTGTACGGAGAGTACAAAGGCACGCGGGAAAAAATGCCCGATGAATTGCGCTCACAATTGGAGAAAATTGACCGCGTGGTGCGGGCGTTTAATATACCGGTGCTGCAATTAGAAGGTTACGAGGCCGACGACGTGATTGGCACGGTCACGCCACAGGCTGCGGCGCAAGGCGTAGATGTGCGGATTATCACCGGAGACCGCGACCTGCTGCAATTGCTCAACCCACAAGTCACGGTACAACTTCCCTCACGCGGCGGTCCTGACCGCGTGTGGGATGTCGCGCAATTCATCGCGGATTGGGGAATCCAGCCTGAGCAATTGGTTGACCTGAAAGCGATGATGGGCGATGCGTCCGACAATATCCCCGGCGTCAAGGGAATCGGCGAAAAAGGCGCGACGACTTTATTGCAAAAATATCATACGCTGGAAGCGATTTATGAGGCGGTAGAACGCGGCGAAATCCCCGGCGCGACTGGGCGGAAATTAGTTGAAGGGCGCGAGTCGGCCTTTCTGAGCCAGACGTTGGCGCGTATCCAACTAGACGTGCCGATTGTCCTAAATCTGGCTGCGTGCGCCGCGCATGATTATGACGCCAATGAAGTGTTGACGGTGTTTGACCAGCTAAATTTTCGGACGCTGCGGGATAGACTGGTCAAAATCGCTACGCCGATGCAGAAAAGTCTGTTTGGCGATATGGATATGCCGGTTAAGGCTCAATTTGATGACGCGCCGTCGGACTCGGATACGGACTTTATGCCGCCCGCTAAGGCTGAAGAACAATTTACGCTGGTTGTGGTACAAGACGCAGCCGCGCTGGAGTCACTGATCACGGTTTTGAATTCTGCTAGCCGGATTGCAATTGACACCGAAACCACCGGCCTCGACCCAATGCAAGCCGATTTGGTTGGGATTTCACTGTCGATAGACGGGCTGATTGGGTATTACATCCCGCTACTGCATCACAACGCCACGCAACTTCCGCTTCAACAGGTCATTGACGCGCTCAAACCGGCGCTGACCGACCCCGTGAAGGCCAAAATTATGCACAACGTCACCTATGACCTCGTGCTACTGCGGCGATATGGGGTGAATGTCTGGCCGGTCACATTTGACCCGATGGTGGCGGAATGGATGACCAACCCGATTAGCCGTGACCTCGGCCTCAAGGCGCTGACCCGTGCGCGTTTGAAGGATGGCGAAGGCCGCCCGATTGTGATGACCGAAATCAAAGAACTCATCGGGACGGGCAAGAAGCAAATCACGTTTGACCACGTAGACATCGAGCGCGGTGCGCCGTATGCGGCGGCGGACGCGGTGATGACGTATCGACTGGTCGATGTGCTTCAGCCAGAACTCGACTCAAGAGGCATGGCGGATGTTTATCAGCGCCTACAGATACCGTTGCTGCCGGTCTTGGTGTCTATGGAGGAGACGGGCGTCGTGCTTGATGTGCCGTATCTGCAAGAGATGAGCGAACGGCTGGCGATTCGACTCAAAGGGATTGAGACCCGTATTTATGACGCGGCGGGGCATGGGACGTTCAACCTCAACAGCCCCAAACAATTGAGCGATATGCTGTTCGTCAAACTGGGATTACCGACCAAAGGCGTGCCTAAGACCTCGTTGGGATATTCCACCGATGCGGCGGTATTGGATGACCTGCGCGGCCTGCACCCGATGGTCAATGAACTGTTGGAATATCGGGAACTATCCAAACTTAAAGGGACGTATATCGACGCGCTGCCGACTCTGATTAATCCGGTAACGGGGCGCGTGCATACCAGTTATAACGCGACGGGTTCAGCGACGGGGCGGTTGTCTAGCAGCAACCCGAATCTGCAAAACATCCCGATTCGGACGGAAATCGGGCGGGAAGTCCGACGGGCATTCATCGCACCGGAAGGGAAACTGCTGCTGGCGGTGGACTATAGCCAAATCGAATTGCGGGTTTTGGCGCACATCACTGGCGAACCAACCCTGAAACAAGCCTTTTATGAGGGTCAGGACATTCATAAGGCGACGGCGGCGGCGGTATACGGAATCCCAATTACCGAGATAACTTTTGAGCAGCGTAGTTTCGCCAAACGGGTGAATTTTGGGTTGATTTATGGGATGGGCGCGTTCCGTCTGGCACGGGACAGCGGCTTGACCTTAGCTGAGGCGAATGATTTCATCAGCAAATATTTTGCCCGTCTGCCGAACGTGCAGGACTATATTTTGACGACCAAGCAGAAGGCCGCAACCTCAGAGGGGCTAATCACGTTGGGCGGGCGGCGGCGGTTCTTTCCGGCGCTGATGAACCCGTCAGCGGGGCGGCAAATCATCCAAGCTGAGGAACGCGCCGCGATTAATATGCCGATTCAGGGGAGCGCGGCGGACATCATCAATACGGCGATGATCCGGCTGCACGCGGAATTGCGTCAGCGGAAATTCAACGCCTACATGACTCTGCAAGTCCACGACGAATTGGTGTTGGAAGTGCCAGAGGATGAAATCGACAAGGCGAAGGCGCTGGTGCTTGAGGTGATGGAGTCGGCGTATCTGCTTGACCCGACATTGAAGGCCAACGCTGAGGTTGGGAAAAACTGGAACGACATGGAATAGGGGGAATAAAAACCGCGATGATAACATTTAATAAATAGATGCGGAGATAGGGTGGTGGGCGACCCATGGGTCGCCCCTACAGCGTCCGTCTGTCATTTCAAGCCCCCTGAAGGGGACTGTAAGGCGAGAATTTGTAACGAGCAGCCGACTTTAGTCGACTTCAGAATGGGTAGCCAGATGGCTTCAGCCTCTAGCGGGATTTTGATGTGTTTGCCCTGCCACGTCAACGAGCGCACGCGGTTTAAATTCACATTAGGCATATAATAGAGAAAAGGCTCATCGGTAATAGGATGCACACATGTCCACTGTAGAGGTCAAACTGAAATTATCCAATGATGTGCTGGCACATTTACTACGGGAGTCGAATAATCGCAAGATTGCGCTGGATGAGGTGGTCAGTGATGTGCTGGCAGATTATTTTGATGAGCCGACTCATGAAGAACTATTGGATGGATTACAGCGTAGTCTGAAGCAAGTCATTGCTGGAGATTACCGTCCGGCGCGGGAATTTCTGGATGAGATCGACAACGAAGCGGGGTAAGATGCCGATTAGGGTTAGTATCTCGTCTGAAGCACAGAACGATGTGAAGCATCTCAAACGCAAGTATCCGGCAGTGATTGGTCAGCTTCGCAAACTGATTGACCAGTTAGAAAACGACGAACGTCCCTGCGACAAAATCCCCGGCGTAGGGCATGATGTCTATAAAGTCCGCCTGCCAAACCCCGCTACTCAACGTGGTAAAAGCGGTGGTTTTCGTGTGATTTATTATTTACAGGTTGCAAATAGCCTGTTTTTGCTGAAAGTATATTCCAAGACTGAACAGCGCGACATTAGCATTGAGGAAATCCAGCGTATTATAGCGGAGTTACTGCCGCCCACCGACGACGGAAGCAACCCCGCTCAATAATACAAGAAAACTAACTTGGGGAGAGAGAGCTAGGGTGTAACTCCCTCTAGTTCGGGATGATGAGGTCGCCTGCGCCAAAGACCTGACCGGGTTTGATGGTCATGGGTTCGTGGATGTCTGGCGTGGCGAACAGATCATAAGTGGTCGCGCCGGTGATCCGGACGGGGACGATTTCACCGACGGGCAGCTCACCTTCGACAATCACATAGCCGTCAATCTCTGGCGCGTCACGGTAGCTACGACCCAAACTGAGTGAGCCACCAGTTGGCGTGCCGTTTTCATCTTCACTGAGGCCGTGACCTTCAACCAAAATCTCGATGGTTTTGCCGATCAGGCGCTGATTCTTGGCGAGGCTGATGCCTTGTTGGACTTCCATCAAACGATCCCAACGGGCTTGTTTGACATCATCCGAGACTTGGTTAGGGAGGGTGGCGCTGGGCGTGCCGATTTCGTAGGAATACTTGAACGCGCCCACACGGTCAAATTGAAGGTCGGTGATGAACTTCATCAGACCTGCAAATTCCTCGTCGGTTTCGCCCGGGTAGCCGACGATAAAGGTGGTACGGACGGCCAATTCTGGCATCGACTCGCGCAGTTTGCCGATGGTGTCATAGACCCACTCGACATTGGCGGGGCGCTTCATGCGCTTGAGCGTCTCGCGGTGGCCGTGTTGCAGCGGGATGTCCAGATACGGCAAAACTTGTTTGTGCTTCGCCATCGTTTCCATCAGGCGCGGGGTGACATAGCCCGGGTAGGCGTACATCACGCGAATCCATGGGATGCCGGGGGCGGCGGCCACAATCGCGTCCAGCAAATCGGCCAGACCGTCTTTGAGTCCGAGGTCATAGCCGTAATCGGTGGTGTCTTGGGCGATGAGCAGGATTTCTTTGACGCCCAACTCTTGCAATTGGACGGCCTCGGCCACAATCGACGCGATGGGGCGGCTGACGGCTGTCCCTTTGATTTTGGGGATGGCGCAGAACGCGCACGGACGGCGGCAACCATCGGCGATTTTGAGGTAAGCGCTCGCGCCCTGAATGCTGGCACGCATCACGCCGCGCTCATCCGAGCCAACTACTTTGACATCTGTGGGGAGGTGATATAGCGGCTCTGGGTGCTTGCGGTCACGCAGACGGCTCACGAGGTCGAAAATATCCATCCAGCGGCGCGTGCCAATCACCCCGTCAAGGCCGGGGACGTGCTGGACGAGTTGCTCACCATAGCGCTGTGAGAGGCATCCGGCGGCAATCACCATCTGCTTGCCGCGCTTGATGTCCACCAATTCGCGCAAGGCGGACAGCGATTCTTCTTTGGCGGCGTCAACGAATCCACAGGTGTTGACGATCAGGATTTCGGCCTTGGAGGGGTCGCCGACGGCGCGGAGGCCGCTGGCGTTGAGGATTTGCCCCATGCTCTCGGAGTCTACGGTGTTCTTGGAACAGCCGAGGCTGAGGAGGTAGTAGTTGTCTTTGCGGGTGCGAACAGTCATGGAGGTACAGACTCGTATCTGATTGATGGAGTTGAATTATAGCGGATGGATGGGCGCTGCGGACAGCGTGACGGCTTAAGGTTTTTCCGGCGTTGAGTCTACCGGCGTGGTGCGCGGCGGCACGATGGCCGTTGGAGACGGGGTAGCCGTCGGCGGTAGCGTCTCAGTGGCCGTCGGCGTGATGGACGGTGTGAGGGTAGGGGTGATGGTCGCAGTAGCCGACGGTGTGAGGGTCGGGGTCGCGGTAAACTCTAACGTCGCTGAGGGCGGCGGTGTATCAGATGGCGTCGGGCTGGGGCCGGGGGTAGGCGATGGGGTCTGTTCGGCCAGCAGAGTCGCCGCAATCGAGATCTGCGTATCTTGCGGGGTGGCAGAGAACTCTGAGGTCGGGTTGAATCCCTCGCCGCTTTGGATGGTGATGTTGTTGCCGGGTCTGAACGTGATTTCGACTTCTTGACCGCGCCCGCCATACGATGGCTGCGATTGGCCGTTATAGGTGACGATTAGCGCCTCTGCGTTGCTGCTGGTGACGACCACATCATTGATTCCGCGATATTCCAATACCAACTCGCGTGGCCCCACCAGCCCAGTGAATAATTCAGCGCCGTCAGCGGTGACGCGCACCCATGCCCGTTGCTCGAACTCAACTGTGACCAGCACCGGCTCGCCTTGATAATTTTGCGCGTTGCGCGGGACGAGGGTGGGTGTCTGTGCGTAAACACGAGTCGGGGCGGGAGTAAAGGTTGAGGTCGGCGGCAAATCTGCCAGCCCCGGCGTGGTTTGTAGCACTGGGTCATCCGTACTGCCGTTTGCCGCTTGTGTGAACAATTGAAACACGATGACGGCAATCACCGAAATCGAGGCGACGGCCAGCGTGAAAATCACGAGGATATTGAGGATATTCACCCGGCGGCGGGTGCGGCGCTGGCGCGTGGCAAACGTGGCTGGCCGGTTATTGGGGTCTACGGCGTCGGCACGACGAAATTCACCGGAGGCACGGCGCGGGTCGGTGGCTGGCCTGTCCTCATTGGTGAGCGCAGGGCGGCGCATATCTGTCGGTGTGCGCTGTGAATCATTGGTAGGCCGACGGGTTGGAGTCGACTCGGCGCGCTCTGGACGGCGGCGGCGTTTGGGCGGGTTGAGGATGTCGGCGTAGGCAGCTTGGACTTGTTCGGTGTCGAGATTGAGGAAGCCCGCATAATTGGTCAACAGGCCGCGTATCTGAACCGGGGACAAATCTGGAAACTGAAACAAACCCTGCTCGAACGACTCTAAGATATGAGTCGGGATGCGGGTTTTTGCCTTGACCTCCTCTAGCGAAAGTTCGCGGGAGTCGCGGGCCTGTTGTAGCATTTGGCCGAGCGAATAGGCGTCCATCGCGGTGTTTGTCCTAACGCAAAACAGCCCCCCAGAGATAAACCCCGGTGGGGCTGTTTAATTTCCGAACGGGTGGGGCTTACTCGTTGGTCTGACCTTCAGCAGCGGCAATGGCGGCTTCGGCGGCGATTTTGGCAGCTTCAGCAGCGGCCTTGCGCTTGGCGAGGAACTCGTTGAGTTCTTCTTCGCGCACAATCGTGACCTTGAGGGCGGGTGAGGCTTCTGTGCCGAGGCGAACCGGGACGAGGTGTGTGCCGACTTCGCGCAGACCTTGTTGGCTGATACGGCGGCGGTTGATGTCTACACCGCTGATCTTCAACAGTTCTTCGGCGATTTCTTGCGTTGTGACCGAACCGAACAGCTTGCCGGTTGCGGCGGCGCGGCGGCCAAAAATCAGTTCAACGCCGTCGATTTGACGACCCAGTTCGTTCAAACGCGACTCAAGTGCTGCACGCTTGACGACGGCTTGCTCACGCAGGCGCTTGGCGCGCTTGAGTTCGGCTTCGGTTGCTTTCACGGCGAGATTGCGCGGGATGAGGAAGTTGCGGGCGAAACCATCGGCCACATCAATCACTTCACCGGCAACGCCGTGCTTATAAACATAGTCTAGTAGAATGACCTTCATCGCAAAGTCCCCTATCAACAGCAACGCCCCAGTAACTGATAGGCGTAGGTCGTCTTATCATCGGATAACGTGGCGGGAATTATAGCTGTGCTAAGCGACGATGCCAAGAGTCCGTTTATTGAGATAGCACGCCGGTTTGTTCAATGCCCAGCTGCGAGAGCGCCAATGACCCCGATGAAACCGTTCGGCGTATCTCTACTTGCACGGCATTCATCGGGCCGATGAAGCGGGCGGGGTTGGGGATGCGGGTGCGTGCGCCCTGTAATTCGACGGCGACATACTCCCCTAGACGCCAGTCGAACAGGCTAAGTTCGACATTAGCGAAGGCGACATTGGTCTCCTCAATGACCAACGTTAAGCTGTTCACTTGCGCTAACTGCTTGCTGGGGATGGGCGTAAACCGATACGCCAGCGCCCCGTCACTGAAATATTGGATGCTGTTGGGGCTGGAGTCCGTCGCGCCTTCGTCGGATACCGTCAACCATGTGAATTGGTCGGGGCGGAGGGTCGTGATTGTGCCGGAACTGGGTTGGCGGGTGACGGTCAATTCGATGATATAGAGCGTGCTGTCTACTGAACGCCAGCCCCTACCGGTAATTTGCTCAGTGGTTGGGGCAACTTCTGACCATCCGACCAGATAGACCGAATCCCCGCGCCCATTGGCGGCGAATTGATCGAGCATAAAATTAGACAGGAATAATTGGCGGCGGGCTTCGGTTTGGGTGAGCGTTTGGTCGAGGTATGCGCCGGTCAGACCATAATAAATGCCGGTGCTGAACTTCAAATCGCCCACGATGTCGCGGATGGTGGTCTCTGGGCCAAAGTTTTCGGCGCGTCCCCGGACGGTATAACGGAATTGCGAGGGGACTGCGAATCCGACGGCATATTGGACGGCTGTGGCGGGGGTGCGATTGTCGCCCGTATAGGCGATGTCGGTATCAATCACGCGCAATTCCCCGGCCGCCAGTGACCCCCCGTCAAGCTGGTATGCCCCGTGACGGGATAGCAGGACAACATCGGTCAAATCGGTGGGCAAGTTGTTTTGGATAGAGCCGCGCCAACTTTCAGATACACGACCCTCAAGGACGGTGAGGCTGCCGTTGATGTCGGGGACATCGACCCGCCCCTCAGCGATAAATCCGGCCATGAAACTGGCGTCCACGGGGAAGTCTATGGCGCGGAAGGCGTCATCTTGGACGATTTCGACGGGGTTGGGTGAATTGGAGAGGAATCCGCCACTGGCACGCAGCAACGGGCGTAGCGCCCGACCATCTTCTAAGGCGAGATTGTATTGGGCGCGGCGGGGCGCTAATAGGCCAATCAATTGTCGGATACGGGCATCCGGCGCGTCTGCCCATGACTCGATCACGCTCAAACGGCTGAGGATGATTTCCTCTCCGCGTAAATTGAAACCCGTCACCCACGCGGCGGCGGTGAAAATCAAGATGAAGGCCGGAATCGTCACCCATGCCAACTCACGGCGTCCGATGCGCGAAAGGACAAAGTAATTGATGGGGCCGATGAGCAGGATATACAGCACCAAAAAGACCGCCATCGCTGTCGCTTCGGGCAATACGGTAACGCCGGGTAGGATTTCTATGGCCGGGTAGCCTTGCGCGATGTTGAGGAAACCTGACGCCCAACTGGGGCGCGGTTCTCCACTGGTGGCGAGTGATAGCCACAAGTTTGGTAGACCGTCCCAAGCATCGAACGGGGTAGCCAACGGGTCAAAGGCGAGATAATCGACCAGACCCAACCCCAGCAGACGGCGCACAATCAGCGGACGGCCTTCGGAATCAGCGGCTAACGTCTGTGCGTCGTCTGCAAGCGTGCCGGTGGCGATTAAGCTGGTTTCAGTATTGGAGTCGAGCGTATAGCCCGCGCCCGCAACGGTTGCCAGTGCGCCGAAATCTTGTGATGGGGTGCTTGAATCTGGACGGAAGGGCAGTATATCCAAGAGTCCGGCGGCTGCGGCCTGATAGCCTGCGCCGCCCGTGACGATGAGATGCCCGCCGCCCGTCACCCATTCGCGCAGTGCTGCGCGTTGGTCGGGGGAGAGTATGCCGGTATCGGCGTTGGCGACGACCAGCGTATCGACGGCCTCTAAGCCAACAGCGCGATCTGGGATGGCGATGGCGGCGATGTCGGTCTGTGTCGCTAATTGTCCGGCGGACACCGCGCCACTGAGGTCTATGGATGAGGACAGCGTATCCGAGACGCGCACATACAGACGTTCACGCGGCAAAATCACGCTGACGGTGGCCTCGGCTTCTGCGGCGATGAGCGAGTCTGGGGTGAGGACTTCAACGCGCAGGTTATCGGTGAAACTACGGAGGCTGACATATAGGGTGAAGGTCTGTACGGCGTCGCGTGGGAGTTCAATTGGGGTGCTGACGGGGTTGGTCAGGCCGCGTGTGCGTTCTGGCCGGATGATGAGCGTCCCGCTGAACGGTGCGCCGCTATTTTCTAGCCTGACCAAGACCGGCGTCCACATATTGTCGCGGAAACGCCCGCCAAAACCGGCGTTAATCGTCAAGGTGACGATGCCGCTTTGCGCTTGCGCGGGCGGGGCATCCCCTCCGAATAACAAAGCGGCAACCATCACGAGCAAGACCATTAAGCGTTTCACAACGACCTCGATTCATGTCAAAGAAAGGGTTTTGCTTATTGACCCGTCAATACCGGCGGCGGGTTATCAGAGAACAGCGACCACCACAGTTCCCAATTTTCGGGTTGGTCGTAACCCGAGTCGAATGCGCCGACTTCCGGCGGGATAGGGGTTGCGAGGATGGTGGTCTGTGAGGGGACTGGGATGATGAGTTTTTCACCGGCACGTACCATTTTACCGCGCCCACGCGCCCATTCCTCAACGTAAAAATCGTTGAGGGCGTAATCGCGCTCGGTAATCAGGCGGGTCTGTTCGGCTTCAAGGAGTGTAATCTCATCTTTGACCGCCTCATACGCTTCCAGAAGCGGACGCCCAGCTGCGATGCGCGTGCTGAAGTTGATGGTCAAGATGAGGCCAACGGCGAGGATGACGGCGAACATCCATTGTAAACTTGAAATCGACCCACTGCGCCGGGGTTGGCGAGAGGTTTTTGAAGAAGGGGTTTGCCCCCTGCGGGGTGATTCTGGTGTCGTTTCCATACCCAACATTCTACAGAAACGGATGTGAAAAACAAAAAACCCGACAAAAACCTGTCGGGTTTATTTGTTGTGCCGAAGGTGGGAGTCGAACCCACACTCCCGTAAGGGAACTACGCCCTGAACGTAGCGCGTCTGCCAATTCCGCCACTCCGGCTTGTGTTTATGGAAGCCATTGTAGGGCGGGTGAGCGGGCGATGTCAAGCCTTAATCTGGGAAATAGGAACCAGTTTTAGGGGGATTTTGGGCGTGTGCTAGGAATCGGGCGCAAATCGTGTAAGATAAACGGGCAACGATACCCCTAAAAGCGGAGTGATTTATGATTAAGCGTGCGCTTTTACTGCTGGCATGTATGATGCTGATGGCTATGGTCGGCACAGCCTATGCCCAAACAACCACGACACCGACAGCGACCCCCAGCGCCCCAACTTCAAACGTGGCTATATTTTATGTCGCGTGTTTGGATAAAGGGGTGGTTAATTTCAGTGGCACGATGCGGACGGGCTACGATGTCTATTATCAAATCTATAGCGGGGTAGGTGGTACGGGGACGGCACTCTCGACCTTACGTCGCGCCACCGTAGACGGAACCTATCGCTATAGCGAAGTCGTAAAATATACCGGCGGAACTGTCGCAGTGAATCAGACCGGCAGCGTCAAGGTGACGATTGCCCGCGAGAGCAGCCCTGATAACCCGATTTATAGCACGACGGTGAATGACCTTCAGGACGGGTGCGCTACCCCGCAAAACCCGTTGGGCAGCAGCACCGACCTCGGCTCACAGACCACCCCGACTGTGACCTATACGCCGATTTACTCTCCGTTCGGCGGCTTTTTGAACCCCGGCTATACCCCTCCGGGCGCGGGGCCGTTGGTCGTGATTGGCGCACGCGATTTCTCGCCGACACGTCAACAGACGCCGGGGCTAATCTTCGCGGAGTGCAACCAGTACCCCATCGCCAAGCCGGGGCTGGTCTATGACACCGATAACGTGGTGTTGTTCTGGTCGTGGTACGCCAAGACGCCGGAACAGGTGCAGCAATTCATCGACAACGCGATTTTCGAGGTCGGCTATTTCGGGTCTAACCCGTTCATGCAACCTGTCGTCCGTAGTGAGATTCAGCAGCGCGGCAAGAATTGGTGGGTGTTCTATACGGTGAATTTGGGCAATGTGAGGCCTGACACCTATTACATCAAGTACACGGTGCGTTGGGACGTACAAATCGACGATGGCTATCAATTGTATGGGCCGGGGACTGCTGTGACACGTATCGACAACAATTGCGACTTCAGTGTCGAGCCGAACCCTCAAGGCCAGAAAGTGTCGTATAGCTTCCCGTGAATCTGAAACAATACGCCGCTGAGTTGTTCAATGTGACCTTGACGGATGAGCAGGTTAGTCAGTTTGACCGCTACACCGAGGAATTATTGGCTTGGAACAGCCACACCAACCTGACGGCCATCACGGAGCCGGAAGCGGTGATGGTGCGCCACCACCTCGACTCACTGTCGGTGCTGAAAGTTATCCCGCTTCAAAAGGGGATGATGGTGGCTGATGTGGGGACGGGCGCGGGATTCCCCGGCTTGCCGTTGCATATCGCGGTAGAGGGGTTATACACCACGCTCATCGAGGCGACGGGCAAGAAGGCCAATTTCTGTACGCATCTGGCAAAGGCGCTGGAACTCAAGCGGGTGGTGGTGGTCAATGCGCGTGCTGAGGAGGCCGGTCAAATCTCGCACCAACGCGGCAAATATGACTTGGTGGTGGCGCGGGCGGTGGCGCGGCTGCCGATTCTGCTGGAATATCTGCTGCCGTTGGCGAAAATCGGCGGGATGTGCGTGGCGATGAAAGGTATCACCGCGCAGCAAGAGGCCGATGATAGCGCTAAGGCGTTGGCGTCATTGGGGGGTGAATTGGTCAATATCGAACAGATTGAGTTGCCCAATGTGCCAGAGCCGCACTTCTTGGTGGTAGTCAAAAAGACTCGCCAAACTCCGGCGATGTACCCCCGTAAGCCGGGTATACCCAGCCAAAGCCCGATTGGTTGAGCCGCCGAAATCATGCCAAACACACGCCCCTCTCAAAGGGGCGTGTTGTATAATTCGTGGCGATAGTTTGTGATTTTTTAACGTGGAGGATTGGACGCATGTCTATTGTTTCGCACCCTTTGACCGTCACTATGACCGATGAACACGAGTCGCTCGTCGCGTTGGTGCGACGTTTTGCCAAAGAGAAGATTGCCCCGATTGCAGAAGAATTTGACCACAGCGGTGAGTTTCCGTTGGCGACCATCAAAGAGATGGGGCAGATGGGCTTGATGGGGATTGAAGTGCCAGAAGAATACGGCGGCGCGGGCATGGATACGCTGGCGTATGTCTTGACGATGATTGAAATTGCGCGGGTCGATGCCAGCCATAGCACGATTTTGAGCGTGAATAATTCACTGTATTGTCACGCGCTGATGGCATTTGCCACCGAAGAACAAAAACAAAACTTTCTTGTGCCGGTTGCCAGTGGCGCGAAAATCGGGGCGTATAGCCTGACCGAGCCGATGAGCGGGAGCGACGCGGCGACGATGGCGAGCCGCGCCGTCTTGAGTGAAGACGGGACGCACTATGTGATCAACGGGCGCAAATCTTGGGTGACGAGTGGCCCAGTTGCAGATTTGGTCATTTTGTTCACCATCACCGACCCGACCAAAGGGAATAAGGGCATCACGGCCTTTTTGATTGACGCGACTCACCCCGGTTTCAAGCGCGGCAAAAAAGAGCCGAAATTGGGCATCCGCGCCAGCGCGACTAGTGAAATCGTCTATGAGGACTACAAGGTCTCGGTGGATAACGTCTTGGGTGGGGTCGGCAACGGCTTCAAAATCGCCATGCAGGTGTTGGATGCGGGGCGCATCGGGATTGCGTCGCAGGCGTTGGGCATCTCTGAGGCGGCCTATGAAGCGGCGTTGGAGTATGCGCGTACCCGTCAGGCGTTCGGCGGGCCGATTGGTCAACTTCAAATGATTCAGCAAAAAATCGCTGATATGAAAACCCGTATTGAGGCCAGCCGCCTTTTAATACTGAACGCGGTTGAGGCGAAAATGCGGGCGAAGGCCAGCGGCGGGCGCTATAGCACCGAGGCGAGTATGGCAAAATTATTCGCCAGCGAGACGGCGGCCTTTGTGACGGATGAAGCGCTGCAAATCCACGGCGGGATGGGCTATAGCAAAGAGATGCCGATTGAGCGCTATTACCGCGATGCGCGTATCACCCGGATATACGAAGGCACGAGCGAAATCCAGCGCATGGTGATTGCCCGTAACGAATTGGGGATTCGCTAATGCGCGGGGCGGTTTTCACCGAACACGGCGGCGCAGAAGTCATCCACACAGTAGACGATCTGCCCATCCCAGAACCGGGCGCGGGCGAAGTCCGGCTGCGGATGCGGGCGGCGGCCTTAAATCGACTGGATCTATGGGTACGGGTCGGTTGGAAGGGTTTAACGTTGCACATGCCGCATGTCACCGGCTCTGATGGGGCGGGTGAGGTCGATGCGATTGGGGCGGGCGTGACCACTGTCACGGCGGGAGACCGAGTGGCGGTTGACCCGGCGGTTGTCGCGGCGGACAGCCCCGCGATGATGACCGGCCTCGAAAATCAGAGTCGAATCGCCATCATGGGCGAACATACCTCTGGTTTGGCGGCGGAATACTGTATCGTCCCGGCGCGTAATCTTGTCAAAATGCCGGACGGATTCAGCTTTGAAGGCGCGGCGGCGGCTGGGTTGGTCTATGTGACGGCGTGGCACTCGTTGATTACGCGGGGCGGACTCAAACCCGGCGAAACCGTCTTGATTGTCGGGGCGGGTGGCGGGGTGAATACGGCCAGCATCCAAATCGCTAAACTTTCTGGCGCAAAGGTGATTGTGATTGGTAGCACCGCTGAGAAATGCGCTAAAGCCAAAGAACTCGGCGCGGATATCGTGATTGACCGCAGTGTGACGCCGGAATGGTCGCGAGAGATCCAAAAACTCACCGATAAGCGCGGCGTAGACATCGTGATTGATAACGTCGGCAAGGCGACCATGTTTGACAGCATCCGTAGCGCCCGAATCGGCGGGCGGATTCTGGTGGTCGGCAACACCAGCGGCCCGATTTTTGAACTCGATTTGCGCTATATTTTCAGCAAGCATCTGAGCATCATCGGCAGCACGATGGGTCCACATCAGGACTATGTGCGCGTGATGAATCTGGTATTTGACGGCGCATTAAAGCCGGTCATCAGCGCATTGTTGCCGTTGGAAGATGCGCGTAAAGGTCATGAACTGCTCGAATCCGGGGATGTTTTCGGCAAAATCGTACTTCAACTCTAAGGATTGGCATGTCAGACGATAACAGCACTATGGAAATAGAAGTTAAGTTGTGGGTTGATGACCTCGCAGCCGCTGAAAGTACGCTCGTGTCGCTGGGAGCCGTCTTGAGCGCCCCACGGGTGTTAGAGCGCAATGTTCGCTATGAACTGCCCAACGGTAGCCTCGGCAAGCGCGGGATGGTCTTGCGACTGCGCCAAGATTCACGGGTACGGCTCACCTATAAAGAAGGCGGGACGGCCACCGATGGAGTGGTCAGCCGATTCGAGGCTGAGGTCGAGGTCAGCGACTTCAAAACGATGGACTCGATCCTCGTTTTGCTGGGCTATCTGCACGATATGGCCTACGAGAAGTACCGCACGACTTATCTAATCGACGGTTGTGAAGTGGTGTTAGACGAATTGCCGTTCGGAAAATTCATCGAGATCGAGGGCAGTCATGAGCAAATTATCGCCCTCATCAGCCGTTTGGGGATGGTAGACGAGTTGCGTGTTCAGATGAGTTATGTCCGCGCCTTTGACGTTATCCGCAAGAAGATGGGGCTGTTGTTCGGGGATGCGACGTTCGACAATTTTGCCAAAATCCAGCTGCCGAATACGGTCAAGGATTGGCTGAGTTAGACGACAATGATATGGTTTACGCTCTGTTACCCGTGAATGGGAGAAATTATGCCGACTCAAGACCCTAAGCGGGCGCAGTGGGAAGAAAAACAAGTGAATCCCGGCCTGAAAAAATCACCGGAGCGTAAACCGGATTTCCTCACCTCGTCGGCGATTCCGATGCAGCGTGCGTATACGGCGGCGGATTATACTCCGGCGGATGACTTGCCGGGGGAATATCCGTTTACGCGGGGCGTCCAGCCGACCATGTATCGGTCACGCTTTTGGACGATGCGCCAATATGCCGGTTTCGGCACGGCTGAGGAGAGCAACGCCCGCTATCGGTTTTTGCTGTCACAGGGGCAGATGGGGCTGTCGGTAGCGTTCGATTTGCCCACCCAAATTGGTTATGACGCCGATGACCCGATGGCGCGGGGCGAAGTGGGGAAGGTCGGCGTGTCGATTAGCAGCGTGCATGACATGGCGCAATTGTTCGACCAAATCCCGCTGAGCGATGTCTCGACCAGCATGACCATCAACGCGCCGGCGACGGTTCTGTTAGGGATGTATATCGCTGTCGGGCGGCGTCAAGGCGTGTCGATGGATAAATTGCGCGGCACGGTGCAAAACGACATCCTCAAGGAATATATCGCACGCGGAACCTATATTTATCCGCCCACGCCGTCGATGCGCCTAATCACCGACTTGTTCCGCTATTGCGAGGTCAATGTGCCGCAATGGAACACCATCAGCATCAGCGGCTATCATATCCGCGAGGCGGGCAGCACTGCCGTGCAAGAAGTCGCCTTCACGTTGGCAAACGGTATCGCGTATGTGCAAGCGGCTATCGACGCAGGCTTGGATGTTGATGCGTTCGCGGGGCAATTGTCATTCTTCTTCAACGCGCACAATCAATTTCTGGAAGAAGTGGCGAAGTTTCGGGCGGCGCGGCGGATGTGGTCAAAAATCATGCGCGAACGGTTCAAGGCGAAAAATCCGCGCTCGTGGATGTTGCGATTCCATACCCAGACGGGCGGCAGCACGCTCACCGCACAGCAGCCGGAAAACAACATCGTTCGGGTGGCGATTCAGGCGCTGGCGGCGGTGATGGGCGGGACTCAATCCCTCCATACCAACAGCATGGATGAGGCGCTCTCACTGCCGACCCAGAAGGCGGTACAAGTCGCGCTGCGAACCCAGCAGGTCATCGCCTATGAAAGCGGCGTGGCGGACACGGTTGACCCGTTAGCTGGGAGTTACGCCATCGAGTCGCTGACGGATGAGATTGAACGCTTGGCGACGGAATATCTGGAGAAAATCGACGCGATGGGTGGCGCTTTAGCCGCGATTGAGGCCGGATTCATCAACGGCGAAATTGAGTCGGCTGCCTATGCTTATCTACAGGCGATTGAGTCGGGGGAGCAAATCGTCGTAGGCGTGAATCAATTCGTCGCTACGGATGAGACGCAGCCGGAACTTCTGCGGGTTGACCCGGCCATTGAGCAACAACAACGTGACCGGCTGGCGACGATGCGCGCCAGTCGAGATAACGAGAAGGTTAGCAGTCTGCGGGCGCAATTGGAACAGGCCGCGCACGGGAGCGATAACCTGATGCCACTCATCGTTGAATCGGTGGACAACGAGGTGACGTTGGGCGAGGTCTGCCACAGCCTACGCGCCGTGTTTGGGGAATATAGACCAACCTTCTAAAAACAAAGTGATGAGTGATGGGTTGAAAGTGATGGGTTTAGTTCGGAAGCCGTTTGAATATTCGACGTTAGACTAGACTCGCTGTTTATTGACGGCGGGCGCGCAAGCGTCGCCCCTACGAAATTTTCGATGACGTGTGTTCAAAATCACGTCACTGGATATCCTGTAGGGGCGCTGTGCGCTGCGCCCGATGAATATTCAAACGTTATCCCCTCACCCCCTAAAATCCCCCTCTCCCACAGGGTGGCGAGGGGGACTTTTTCGGCGTTTTTGTCCCTCGCCCCTTGTGGGAGAGGGACGGTTCACCGCTGGGTGAACAGGGTGAGGGGGATATTCAAACGG
>DAOTTP010000045.1:0-5350 GCA_034437835.1 Anaerolineae bacterium
CCCAAAATCCCGACCCAATCGCCGGGTTTGACTTGGGTCGAATAATTCACCAACAATTTTGCCATACGGCTCAAACGGACATCTGTCATTAGAAAACCTTTCACAGGTCAAGTAAAAAATTTGAACGATACGATTATACGCCCGCGTTCAACTTTTCTCAAATAACCAATCCCAGCCTTCTTATCGACAAACCGCGCGCTTTGTGCGAAAATTAAAATCTCTATAAGAGTAAACAAGCCTCCTTCTGTGTTGTTTCATGTTTTTGCAGGTGTCTTTTAGCAAGAAACAGAAGGGAATCCGCCATGCAGCTTTGCGTGATTGAAGGAGATGGGGTCGGCCACGAGGTCGTCCCGGCAGCCGTGCGCGTTTTGGTGTCACTGTTGCCCCAATTGAAGCTCATCTACGCCGACGCGGGGTTTGAGTGCCTTGAGCGCACCGGCACGCCCTTGCCTGATGAGACCATCCGAATCGCCGAGCAATCGCGTGCGATTTTGTTCGGCGCAGCCGAGTCGCCCTCGTATCCGGTGGAGGGGTATTATTCGCCCATCATCGCGCTGCGCCAACGTTTGAAAGCCTATGCGAACTTGCGCCCGACGCGCTATATGCCGGTCTCAACCGCCCGCCCCGGCGTTGATTTCATCATCGTGCGCGAAAACACCGAAGACTTGTATACCGGCGTAGAATCGGCGGACGATAACACCGCCAGCGCGCAGAAAATCATCACCCGCGTCGCCACCGAGCGCGTCTCTCATCGTGCCTACCAATTGGCGCGTGAGAGTAACCGGCGCAAAGTCACGATTGTGCATAAGGCGAATGTGCTGCCCAAATCCGATGGGTTGTTCCGGCGCGTGGCGTTCGAGGTGGCCGAGCAATACAAAGACATCATCACCGATGAGTTGTTAGTGGATACCGCGGCCTATTGGATGGTGAAAGCCCCCAACCAATTCGATGTGCTGCTGACCCAAAACCTATATGGCGACATCCTGAGCGATATGGGCGCGGCGTGGGGCGGCGGGCTGGGACTCGCGCCCGCGCTGAACCTCGGCGACACGGCGGCGATTGCCGAGCCGGTTCACGGCACTGCGCCGGACATCGCCGGCAAAGGCATCGCCAATCCCAGCGGCGCGATTTTGAGCGTGGCCTTGCTGCTACGGCATCACTGGCGGATGCCCGAACTGGCGCAACGGGTCGAGGATGCGGTGCGCGCCGCAATTGTGCGCGGCTTCCACACCTTTGACATCGAGACCGTCAACGCCATCGGCACGGAAGAATTCACCGACAAGGTGATTGAATTGCTGCACGAAGCCCCAACTGTCTAACGCTCATGCTCGAAATCGGCGACATCCACATCCATTTCATCAATGACGGAATCACACACGTTGACCCCGGCGGCGCGTTCGGACTCGTCCCCCGCGCCCTGTGGTCGCGCATGCTCCAGCCAGACGCCGACGGCCTCGTCCCGATGCTCAACCTGAATCTGTATGTCGAGGCGGGCGGCAAAAAAATTGTGGTAGATACCGGCCTCGGTCATATCATCGACCCCAAGATGGCGCGTATCACACGGATTGAGCGCCCCGGCGGCAGTTTGTTGGATGCGCTGGCGCGTCTGGGAGTCTCGCCCTCTGACATCGACCTCGTGATCGACACACATCTGCACAGCGACCATTGCGGCGGCAATATGCTCATCGGCGCGGACGGTCAGCCACGCCCCGCTTTCCCCAACGCCGAGTATGTCGTGCAGCGCCGCGAATATGAGGACGCCATGCGCCCCAATGAGCGCACCGCCGCGACCTACTTTCCGGCCAATTATCAGACACTGGTGCAGTCGGGTCAGATGCGCCTATTGGACGGCGACAGCGACCTCGCGCCGGGGGTATTTGGTCACGTCACACGCGGCCACACCCCCGGTCACATGAGCGTGCGCTTCGAGTCACAAGGTCAACACGCGCTGTTCGCTTGCGATATGGCGAGCTATGCCGTCCACTTTGAGCGACTCGGGTGGATGACCGCCTATGATGTCGAGCCACTAGAGACGTTAGAAACCAAGCGCAAATGGCAAGCATGGGCGCTAGACACCTCAGCGGTGATCCTATTCCCGCACGACACGCTCCGCCCCGCTGGAGTCATGAAACTCGGCGTGGACGGCAAGCCGATTCTGCAACCCATAACAGTGGATTTCGCCTAACCTATACCTCAGCATCATCATCAACTGTCACACAATTTTTAGGCAAAGCTTATGGATTACTCAGGCATCAGATTTACAATATTCATAACATTCACAAGTTTGTGAATTGAGCTGGTTTCACAATTGGAGTTCATCGTGCCAACACTCAGTAGCAGTGAATACACACTCGTCTACAATCTATTCTCATTCACCTTCGCAGCGATGCTCGCGTCCTTCTTGTTCTTCCTCCTGTCCCGCCAGCAAGTTGCGCCCGTTTACCGTGTGGCCCTCACAATGTCGACATTGGTCGTCGCCATCGCTGGCTATCATTACTTGCGTATCTTTGAAAGCTGGTCGGCGGCCTTCACGCTCACCGAAACAGGCGAGTATATTGCTTCGGGCAAGCCGTTTAACGATGCTTACCGCTATATTGACTGGTTACTCACGGTACCTTTGCTGGTCGCAGAACTGGTCGCCGTCCTAAAGTTTGGCAAAGGCAGCGGTGGGTTGACCTTCCGCTTGGCCGCCGCCGCCGCCTTGATGGTCATCTTGGGTTATCCGGGCGAAATCGCAACGGACATGGGGACGCGGGCGCTATGGGGAGCGATTTCAACTGTGCCGTTCGTCTATATTCTGTGGGTGCTGTTCAGTGAAATGGGGCCCGCTATCGCCCGTCAGACCGGTCAAACGCAGGTGCTGCTCCGTAATACCCGTTTGCTTCTGCTGGCGACGTGGGGCTTTTACCCCATCGTCTACCTGCTGCCAATTTTGGGCATCGCGCCGACCTCAGCAATCGTGGCCGTCCAGATCGGTTATTGCATCGCTGATGTCGCTGCCAAATGCGGCTATGGCATCATGATTTACGCCATCGCCCGCGAGAAATCTATCGAAGAGGGCTACAACATCGATGCAGTCCCTGCCGTGGTTGTCGCTAAGTAACTAAAAACCGCCCGTACACGGTTGAAACACAGGTTAAGAAAGCCGCCCCAAAGTCATGGGGCGGTTTTTAATTTAATGCTAGTCCTGATGTGAAATGATTTTGCCTCGTTGGAGACCAAAACGTGTGGGATTTATCGCGACACGATAGAGCGGACTATAAGGCGAGAATCCGCAAGGTTTACAACTCTGCAACCAATTCACACGGATTTCGTATACACTTGCATGTCAATACGACAAAATCACACAGGCCAACCCCCCCATGACCGCTATCGACAAAATTGCCCGCTACATTCTTTTGAGTCTGATTTGGCTGGGTGCTTTTGGCATTTCAGCAACGAGTATGACTTGGAATAACCGTACAGATTTTATGAGTGTCGCTGTTTTGATTGGGGCGGGTGTTTTGTCAGGAATCGGCGCATAGCAACCTTCCGGTAATTTGGATAAAGTGACTCGGTACGGGTTTTTGACCGTTATATGGGCGTTCGCGCTTTTGATGAATATCCCGAACACAAATTCTTACGATTTCGGCTTAACGCCAATAATTGCGTTATTCTCCGTGTTATACACCACTTACAAATTATTCCCGCGTTACCTTGATGAGGCAAAAGTCAGCCCGCCCGCGTCAATAACACAAGACGCCAAAGAGAAGCGTAAAAATGGCGAGCTTAACCCCTTAGACATCCTGACTGAAGATGATTTATATGACCTACGCCAAGAAATCAAAGATGAGATTCGTAATCGCATCTTCTCTGGCTCAGAGGGTGAACTCTCATCTTTGGACGCGCTTTTGGACGCACAAGATCGCAAAACCACCAGAAACTAGGGCTTTTATAGGCCTGATACACACGAATCAACAACCTTGTGCCACCTCGTCCGTACAAAGCGAATGAGGTAAAATCATTTAACCGACTCCGTATTAAAAGGCATCCCCCATGAATAACAACACTTTAAATATTATGCGTTATAGCATCGTCGCTATGATTTGGGTGGGGGTGCTGGTATTAGGGATTTTCGCCATCGTCAACGGCTCTAGTGTCAACGGCTCTAGTAATGATGCAGCTATTCCGATTGGGATTGCAGCCTTCGTCACAGCGGCCATCGCTACCGGCTTCATCCTCGATAACGACAAGAAGGCAAACGCGACCGAGCAATCCACCAACGCCAAGCGCAAAAATGATCACTCCGGCGGCCTCGACCCGTTGAGCCTGCTGACGCCGGACGACCTCGAAGACCTGCGCCAAGAGGTCAAGGAGCGCTTACGCGAACGGATTGTATCCGGCGAGGATGGCGAACTGTCATCGTTGGACGCGCTATTGGCCGACTCGCGCAAGCGCAAATAACGCGCCAAATCGCCCTCGCTTAGTCTAAAGGAGCGCCCCATTATGTCGTCATTTATCAAACTGGTTGTCGTTGCGGCCATCATTCAATTGGCACTAAAATCCCCGACAAACTTCATCTGGTATTTTGCCATTGCCGCTGTTGTTCTTGTCGTGTTCATGCTGACTAAGAAACACGAGAAAGACACACGTAGCGAGCAATCAACTGGCAAACGCAAAAATGACCAATCAGACAGCCTCAGCCCAGATATGTTGGCGTTATTGGATGAGGATGACCTCGCGGAACTGCGTCAGCGCGTGAAAGACCGTCTGATTGAGCGCATCGACGGCGGCGGTGATGGTGAATTATCATCGCTGGACGCGCTGTTGGCTGCTCAAGAGCAACCGCGCCAACACAAATAACGCACTCCCCCTTGTCTCGCATCACCTAGAGGATTTCGTCGATGAATACGCAGATGCCGCCATCTTTAAAGTTTCTCGCCGTTGCCGTCATCTGGGGGGTGGTGGGCGCTATCACCATCCTCCAATTGGTCTTAAACGAAGGGGTAAATTTCAATTGGATATTTACCATTGCCATGTCGGGTATCGCCAGCAGTATCACAAATAATGTCCTCCGCGACGGGGACAACTCCAAGCGTCATGCGATGATTGAGGTCAGCAAGGACAGTGACAGCTCAAGCATCGGCAAGCGCAAAAACGAGCAAGCGGGCGGCCTCAGCCCAGATATGTTGGCGTTGCTGAATGAGGATGACCTCGAGGAACTGCGTCAGCGCGTGAAAGACCGCCTGATGGAGCGTATCGACGGCGGCGGTGATGGCGAATTATCGTCGTTGGATGCGCTGTTGGCCGACCAAGAAGAACCGCGCAAAAATCGGCGCTAATCGTAAAAGCATGGGCGACCCATGGGTCG
>DAOTTP010000046.1:0-9839 GCA_034437835.1 Anaerolineae bacterium
ATGGCGTGTGTATCCGCGACAGCAACAATCATGACGGTTTATATCCCTCATGTGCCATCATTTCTCGTCGAGCGTCGGCAATATCTTCTTCACTGACACGCATATCGGGAATAATCCCATAAAGTGATTTGCGCTCCGGTTTAGGCTGATCAACCCCGTTTTCAATATCTTCCATCAACATACGAACAAGGCGTAGTTTCAAACGAAAATCCAGACCTTGTGCGGCCTCAAATGCATCGTTGAGCAAAACTGTCTCAGTGTGAGATAGCGGTGTATCGGTCATCGAATCGCCTCCATCCTATCGTTTAATTGATTATATCCCAAAAATGATTCCACTCCCCAAGTCTGGCTAGGGACGCTATACTATAGAACAAAGATTTACACGCGGGGGGACTCTCAATGAGCAGCGACAGTTACGAAACGCCGGAAAATATCAAACAGTTCCTCCGCAATCTGCCGCTAAAACCCGGTTGCTATCTGATGAAAGATGAGACCGGCAAAATTATCTATGTCGGCAAGGCTAAAGGTCTCAAAAACCGCGTCACGTCCTACTTCACCAAACATGCCGACCACACGCCCAAGACCCTCAAAATGCGCTCGATGGTGCGTGAAATCGAAATCATCGTGACCGAGAGTGAGGTGCAAGCCCTCATCCTCGAAGAAACGCTGATTAAGCAGCACAAGCCGCGCTATAACATCATGATGAAGGACGACTCCCGTTACCCGTATATCAAGGTGACATGGGGCGACCCCTTCCCGAAGGTCGAGACGACTCGCCGTATCCAGAAAGATGGCCACCGCTATTTTGGCCCCTACGCGGCGATGTGGGCGGTGCAAAATACCCTGCGCGTGCTGCGGAAAGCCTTCCCCTACCTGACCTGTGACCGGAATATCAACGGCAAAGACTCTCGCTCATGCCTATTTGATGACATCGGCCTGTGCTGTGCGCCGTGCATCGGCAAGGTCAATCAAGCCCAATACCGCGACATGATGCAAGACTTCATGGATGTGCTGTCCGGTCAATCTGACGGCGTACAGGGGCGTATTCAGCGTGAGATGTCTGTGGCCGCCGAGTCGCTGAATTTTGAGAAGGCTGCCGTGCTGCGCGACCAACTCAAGGCGATTGAATACATCACTCAGCGTCACCGCGTCGTCAGCCCGAATATGACCGACCATGACGTGATCGCTATCGCCCGCGATGATAAGGCCGCGCTGGTGCAGATTATGTTCATCCGCAACGGCAAACTCATCGGCACGGATAACCGCAGCTTAGAACATTTCGAGGGCGAGTCCGAGAGCGAAATGCTCGAACAATTCTTGACCCAGTTTTACAGCGAAAAACAGGAAATCCCGCGCGAAATTATCCTCCCCAACGAGGTCGAAGAAGCCAGAATCATTGAGCGCTGGCTGTCCGATAAGCGCAGCGGTAGCAAGGTCACGATCACCGTCCCCAAGCGCGGCAACAAGGCCGATTTGATTGACATGGCGCAGGAAAACGCGGGCGAAGCCTTGCGGATGATGAAAGCCCAGTGGGAGGCCGACACGACCAAGCAAGAGCAAGCGCTGGCCGAACTCCAAACCGCGCTGAGTCTGCCAGTCACGCCCAACCGCATCGAATGCTACGACATCAGCACGACGCAAGGGACGGCCATCATCGCCAGTCGTGTGATGTTCGTGCGCGGGACGCCGGCCAAAGGCGAATATCGAAAATTCAACATCCGCACGGTTGAGCATGATGGCCCAGACGATTTTCAGTCGATGCGCGAGGCGCTCACGCGGCGGTTTGCACGCTATGAATCGCTGAAAGACCAGCCGGTGGTCAATCAGCCGGGGAAAGAAGACCGCGACGCGACATGGCGCGTGCTGCCGGATTTGCTGCTGATCGACGGCGGTAAGGGACAACTTGGCGTGGCGATTGAGGTCTTGGCGGCGTTCGGCCTGACCGACCTCGTGCCGGTGGCGTCATTGGCGAAACAATTCGAGGAGCTATTCCTCCCCGGACAATCACAATCGATTATGCTGCCGCGCCAGAGTCAGGGGTTGTACCTCGTCCAGCGCATTAGAGATGAGGCGCACCGATTCGCCATCACCGCGCATCGCAACAAGCGTGACAAGGCGGGCATGGCGAGTCTATTGGACAGTGTGCCGGGGATTGGCCCATCCAAGCGCAAGGCGTTATTGCAAGCCTTCGACCACTCGATTAGCGCCATCCGCGCCGCCAGCGTCGAAGAACTGACCAAAGTCAGCGGAATCACAACCAAAATCGCTGAGCAGATTAAGTCGGTGTTATGAAATCATAGTGAGGGTGCAGTCTGATGGTAACTACTCAGCCCCTATTTGAGGGGAAACGGGATTTTGACCGGTACTCAGCACGATCATCTAAGGGAAGAAATTCCCTACGTCTCAGCAAATTTGACGCTCTACATCATCAAATTGAGGAAAGAAATGATAGCTGAGTAGTTACGTCTGATGAACATTTTTAACGTTAAAATAGAAAATTAGTGCTATAATCACAATCCCTAAAATGACACCAAAAGAGGTGTTTCATGGATGTGATTGAGCGCCCCGCGCAGTCGATTTTGACCGCGCAGACCGGCGGATTTTTGGCCTCCGCGCCGTATCCGTTCACCCATACCCTCTCGCCCTATACCGGCTGCGGATTCGGCAAAACCTCATGTGGGACATATTGTTACGCCCAATTCATGCCCAATTGGACGAACCTCCCTGAACGACCCGCGTGGGGTGAAGCCGCCCGCGTCAAATCCAATGCCGCCGAGATTCTCGAATCGGCACTGAAAAAGATGTCGCCCGCGAAGCGCTCCAGCCTGCGGATTTTCATGTCATCCATCACCGACCCGTATCCGCCGTATTTACCCGCCCATATTCGCCAGAGTCGCCCGCGCTTGTGAGGCGCAGGTGCTTTCGGGGTCTTGGGTGATATAGGCCTCAATCAATGGGCGCACACGCGGGGAGTCGATTTTGCCCAATTGCCTAATGGTGTCGATACAACGGCGGTTATCTGGGCGCGAAAATGATTGCGCCAGCACATCAACGGCGCGCTCATCGCCCAATTCGGCCAACGCAAAGGCGGCCTCGCGTTGCTTATCGAACATATCATCGGGCGAAATCGCGCTCGGAATCTGGTCGATAAATTTCGCCAGTGAGTCGCGGCTGCGCGGGTCATTAAAATCCCATAACGCTTTGAGCGCCGCCCCAATCACCATGGGGTCGGGGTCATTCAAGAGCGCGGTAATCGGTTCGACGGCCTCCGCTACATCTAGGCTGTTCAGGCAGCTGATTGATACCGCCCGCACCCGTGGATGAGAGGCGGTCAGCGCGTCCAGTAGATATGAAATGGCCTCATCGCCAAAACTAACCAGCGCCGTGCCGACCTCATCGCACACATCGCACGAGGCGCGGTCAAGCCGCTGAATCAGCGCGGGAATGGCGCGGGGGTCGCCTAGCTCATCAAGCCCGCGAATCGCGTGAATCAATACCGAGACGGCCTCATCTTTCAGCGAGGCGATGAAATACGGGAAGGCGTCTGGGTTTTTGGACTGCCTTAACCCCTTGACCGCCTCGCGCCGGATTTTGATATCGGGGTTGGTCAGGTCAGGGAGATAGGCGTCAATTGGTTTGGGGATTTTGGGAGGCATTTGTATCCGGCGTTATTAAATCGGCGAGAGTAATCACGCGGATGTCGCTCACCCGCTTGAGTTGGAACAAGAACTGCGCGGCAACCTTTAAGCCGTAGCGTTTAACAATAGAGATACATAGGACACGAAGAAAATATGCCGTGTCCTGTTTTTTTACCTAATACGGTGCAATCGCCAATCCGCCTAAAATCGGCGAAAAATGTTTCAGATTGCGCGTATAAAATGGCAATTGTAGCCGTAATACTGTCGCGCACAAAATACAGTCAAAAGCATCAATCCTCAGTTTCGGACGCCAGTTCATGAGTAGATTTGCCCCAGTAATCAAATCATCATGAGTGACCTCAAAAAGCTCGAACCGTTGCATCGTATCTAAAGCAATTTTCTGCTCCGCTTTGCTTTGAGTCCCTTGAACGACTTCAAACCAGACAATGCGCGAAAGTCCGCCAAAATGTCCTTCATCCGCCCATATTTTTGCCGGTGTATAGCCTCGCAATAGATCGACAATGATAGAGGTATCAACGGTAAACGAGGTCTGATTTACCGCTGATATTTCTCCAGACGCTTTTGTTTTTGTTCCATAATCCACTCAACGGTATCTTTGCCATCGGTGAAATCAGGGATTGAACCAAACAATCCATCCTCAATAATAGATTTGGTAGAGCGTGGCTCATGGCGCATGAGTTCCGCGAGTTCTGCCCCATCCCATGTGTTTTCATCTGGCTCAGGTTTGGGGACATTCACTGGCGGCGCGGGAATTTGACTCAACTGTGAGACCAACTCGGCTAATTCTTGCGGCTTGAGTTGCAGGGCTTGCTTGTAGAGGATTTCCACGACTGGCGACATGATAGCACCTCCCTAATATATGTTTTCCCATGCTTATATCATATCAGTATTTTAGCTACTCTCCCCTGACGGCAGCAAATCTAAGGCGATAGGCTGGCGTTTTGGCGTCCGAATCAGAGCCATGACGCCGACAGAACCCAGTGAGATGATAATAATCGCCCAAACCACGAGGTCATAGTTGCCGCGCAGGTCATACAGATAACCCGCCCCAACCGGGCCGAGCGTCCAACCAAGGGTCAGAAAGACTGACATCACGCTAGAGATTCGCCCGTAATGTGACGCGCCGAATTCTTTGCCGACCACCGACGCCCGCGCCAGCGTTTTTGCGCCATACGATGTCCCGAATACCACGATGAACAACAGTAAAATCAACGGTGATGCACCCAGCGCTAAAAGGAGCATCGACGCGGCTTGTAATCCCAGCACCCAAGCGACCATCACCCGCCCGCTGAATTTGCTGTCCAACGGGGCAAAAACCGCCCTCCCCGCCACCTGCATCAGGCCGATTGCGCCACTGGCGAGCGCAGCAGTGCTGGCATCTATGCCCGATTCCATCAGGTATGGGATGATGTGGATTCGGATGGCTTGCGCCGCCAATGCAGATAATCCAAACGCGATAGTCAGCACCCAGAAGGCGCGGCTGCTCAACGCCTCGCGCACTGTCGTCCCGCTCAAGATGACCGGCGGCGCGTCGGGGATAAACGGCTCACCATCCGGCAACAAGCCCATATCAGACGGACGGCGGCGCAAAATCAGCGCATGAGGGAGGATGGTCGTGATCGCCAAAACCATCCCCAGAATCAGGACGGCGTTTCGCCAGCCGTGCGCGTGCAATAACGCATCCGATAGCGGGAGGAAAATCGTGCTGGCTAATCCCGCCGCAAATGTGATGACGGTGAGCGCCGCGCTGCGCCGCCGGACAAACCATGTCGTCACGACGGCGAAGGCCGGTTCATATAAAGTTGCCGCCGCGCACACGCCCAAGCCCACCCAAATCAAATAAAACACGCCGAGGTCGGTCACTTGCGACCACGCGATGATGAGCAAACTGGCAAGGGCGGAGCCGCCTGTCATCAGCCAGCGCCCGCCGTGCCGGTCAATCCAGCTACCGACGGGGTAAGCCATCAGACCGCTAACGATCATGAATAGGGAGAACGCGCCGGTCATTTCGGTGCGCCCCCAGCCCAAGTCGGCCTCCATGGGGGTGATAAACACCGTGAAGGCGTAGAAGATAATCCCCCACGAAATCGTCTCTGTGACTGCCAGCGCGAAGGTGATAACCCAGCCGTAATAGAATTTCATCGAAAATCGTGCTTTCATGGAGGGCGACTCAGTGAGTCGCCCCTACGGGGAATTTGTTTAACGCTTAATCCGAATCGCATCCAGCGACAGCAAATTAATCTGCGCGGAAGCCGGTGTGCCGCAACACGCCCCGCCTTCATCGCTTGAGCCGCCGGAACATACGCCAGTTTCTGGTAAGTTCAACTGCACATCCCGCGCCGATTCCCAATCGCCGACCAAGCCTGCTACTACCGAGCGCACTTGCTCATACCCCGTCGCCAACAAGAAGGTTGGGGCGCGTCCATAGCTTTTCATGCCGACGATGTAGAAATCTTTTTCTGGGTGACGTAATTCCGCCTCACCATGCGGGCGCACCGTCCCGCATGAGTGGATATTCGGGTCAATCATCGGCGCGAGGGCGCGGGTGCTTTCTAACGACGAGTCGATGTCGAGGCGTAGTTCGCGCAGCATATCGAGGTCTGGGCGTGCGCCCGTCGCCGCGACAATTTCATCGACAATCACAGAGTCTAAGCCATCGGCAGTTTCGCCAGTCACGTTCATGCCACCGTCGGATGGGCTGATTTCATGGATACGGAACGGCGACAAAATGGTGACCACGCCACTGTCTACCAATTCACGGGTTTTTTGACCGAGGCGGGCGCGGGCGGGCAACGCATCATCTTCACCGCCGCCATACACGCGGGTCATATTGCTGCCGCGCATCGCCCAATATACCCGCGTCTCTGGGAAATCGGCTTGCAGCTTGGCGAGTTCCAACAAGGCGTTAATCGCGCTGTGGCCGCTACCGACCACCATCACGCGCTTATCAGCAAAACGGGCGCGGTCACGCTCGGCGCTAGGGATGCTATACAGGATATGGTCGCGATGACGTTTCTCACCGACGGCGGGCAACCCGCCAGAGCCGATGGGGTTGGGGGTTTGCCATGTGCCGGTGGCGTCGATGACCGCCCGCGCTTCAATCCATGCTTCGCGCCCGTCACTATATTCGATGTGCAGGGCGAACGGCGCAGAGTCACGCCCCGCGTCCTTCATTTTATCCGTCGCACGGCGCGTAATCGCGATGACCTTAGCGCCGAGGTGCAGATGCGGCGCGATTTCGGGCAGTTCGGCCAGCGGCTTGAGATATTGGCTAAACATTTCGCCGCCTGTGGGCAAACCCACTTTGGGTGGATGCTGCCAGCCGTGGGACTCTAGCAAGCGTGCCGAGGCGGTATCTATCGTAAATTCCCACGGCGAAAACATGCGGACGTGCGCCCAATCGCGCATATTCGCGCCGACCTGTTCGCCACCCTCGAAGATGATGGGCGTTTCGCCGCGTTCAATCAGATGTGCCGCCGCCGCTAATCCGACAGGGCCAGCGCCAATCACGGCGACAGGGAGAGAAGATATTTTGTTTGACATGAGGACGTTCTCCTGATGAAGGTAAGCCTAACGGGTAAAAGGTGACGGCTCAAGAGCCACGGACGCACCATTTCATCGTAAAAATACGATAAAGCGGGCGAAAAAAACGTGCCATCACAGGCACACGGGTTATTTCGGGTTGTTCAACGGTGGACAAGGCAGGCCTTGTCCCTACAGGAAGAAATGATGACTCATGATGCCCTGTTTTTCACTCATCACTCCTACAATAACTCTCCGACCTTTTCCTTCAACCAATTCAGCGTCCCGCAGTCAAGGCAATAGCACATTGCTGGGCCTTCAATCGTCCCGCAGATGACGCCCGCATCGCGCAAAACCTTGAGGTGCTGCGAGACGGTGGCCTGTGCCAACGGTAGCGCGTCCACGATCTTCCCTGTGATACAAGCGGGATTCTCGCTGAGGTAGCGGACGATTTGCATCCGGGCAGGGTGCGCCAACGCCTTCATGATGTGCATGAGGCGCTCCTCATCACTGCTGAGGGTGTAGGTCTTGGGTGCGGTGTTTGTTTGCATAATCGTATTTTTACGATAAAGCGGTTTTTTGTCAAGCGGCAATTTGGTTTCCGACGTCGATTCGGTGCGCCAAAGGAGAAGATTTGATTTATGATGGAACTAAGGTCGCGTCCCAGCGACCACCCTCAATCATGTCTTAGGAGTGATGTATGACCCTCAAGCGCCCAACTTTACACCTCAGCTTCATTTTGACTTTGCTTTTTTTGGCATTGCCGTGGGCAGCCAGCGCACAGACGGCTGGGGCGTCTTCCGACGAAGATGAAACCAACCCCAACTACCTCGTCGTCAGCCTTGATGATGGTGAAACCATTGACGGTGCGCTGACTGCCGATGTCACCGCCCAATTGTTCGCTTTTGACGGCTCGGCCGGCGATATTGTGACCGTCACCATGACCCAATCTAAAGACAGTTCGCTCGACCCGTATGTGGTCTTGCTGGGGCCGTTGGGTCAAGTGGTTGCAAAGGATGATGACAGCGGCACCGAGTCGCTCTCGGCGCAAATCACCGATGTCGAATTGCCCGCCAATGGGAGCTATTTCATCATCGCATCTAGCTTCAAAAGTATTAATGCCATCGTCAATTCCTCGGATACCGACGCGCCAGCCGACGATGAGAATTTGGAATACACGGTTAGCGTCAGCGGTATCACCGCGCCGCCAGAAGAAGAAGCGCTGTTCTTCACCAGTCGCCTCGAATCGGGCGTATCTTCCACGGGATACTCTACGCTGGAAGAACCGGTCTACTATTTCACGTATGTCTCGGCGGATGATAATGAAACCGTGGACATCAACCTGACCAGTGAGCAGTTCGATACGCTGGTGATGGTGTTCGGCCCCGGCGGAGACCGCATCGCCGCCAATGACGATGGCGAAGGCGTCGGCACGAATTCATCGGTGACGGGCGTGGATCTGCCGGAACAGGCCAAATATCTAATATTCGCCACCGATGTCGGATTCCCCAATGCTGGCAATTCTGAGGCGGTATTGCAATATAAGGGCGGTGATTTCGAGATTACTGTGATGCCCGGTATATCCAACGATAAGAAATAGTTATCAGGATTCAAAACGGGCGATCCGGCGGGTCGCCCGTGCAAAATGGGGAATGGAGAACTATTCCCTTCGAAAATTTGTTTGTAGGGACACGGCCATACTGCCGTGTCCGTTTTGTTTGAATTGATTAGCTGTGCAGGTGGATGCCGCACTCGGTCTTGCCGGTGTTGACCCAACGCCCAGAGCGTGAGTCCCCACCCACGGCTGAGGCTTGCGTGCAGGTCTCTGGGCGGCAACCGATGGAGGCATAGCCTTGATCGTGCAGGGCGTTATACGGCAGTTCATAGCCGTTGATATACGCCCATACCGTGGCTTCGTCCCACTGTGCCAACGGCGACAGCTTAATCATCTGGTGCTTCTTATCCCACTGGATGAGCGGGGTATTGGCGCGACCCGGCTGGTCGCGGCGCAGCCCCGTCACCCACGCGCTATAGCCTTTTAGGGCTTCGTCCAGCGGTGCAATCTTGCGGATTTGGCAGCACTGCTCGGTGTCGATCTGCCAGAGTTTTTCGCCGTAGCGCTGCGCCTGATGTGCGACGGACAATTTGGGCTGGACGCGCACCAGATTCAGATTGAAACGCTTCTCAGCCTCGTCCATGACCGCGTAAGTCTCTGGGAACAGCAGGCCGGTGTCGATGGTGAAGACCGTCGGACGCGCCTTTAGCTCATCCAGCAGATTCAGGATGATCATGCCAGTGGGTTGAAAACTGGTCACAATCGCCAGCGAGTCCCCAAACATATTCACCGCCCAACGGAGTAGCGCCTTAGGCGATTCGCGCTCGAACTCCAAATTCAGGCATTCAATCTCGGTGGGGGTGAACATAGTCATCTAGTCTCCTGAAACTTCGAGTAGGGCTTCAGATTCATTTTCATTCAAGACGGCGCGCAGGTCATCGAAACCGACGCGGTGGACGAAATCACCGAAATTTTCTTCTTCAGTGGCGGCGTCGCGATAATAAGCCAGCAACGGGCGCAAGCGCGGCACGATCTCGCGCAGTGGCACAAGGTCGATGAACGGGACAGCCAAGCGTGTGCCGTTGAACGCGCCGCCGAGGAAA
>DAOTTP010000047.1:0-6600 GCA_034437835.1 Anaerolineae bacterium
TCGGTGCGATACATGACTGTCGAGGTGCTGTAATCCTTGGGGATGACGTTCTCGAACGGCGGGAACTTGTGGTCGAGCAACTGCGCGCTGATTTCGACGGGGCCGATGGTGAACAACACCACGTCGCGGTCATCCGGCAACCCAATTTTGACTTCATCGGTGTCATCCTGCACGGCGCGAGCGACTTCTGCCAGCGAACGCGCCGGGATGAGCAAGTTGATGGGCTTGTCGAACTTCTGCTCCAACTCGGCAGTATGCACCGCGAGACGGTAGCCATCGGCGGCGGCCATCGTGATTTTCGTGCCGTTGAACTGCATGAACACGCCGGTCAGCGCCGGGCGGTGATCGTCAGCGGCGGCGGCGAAGGCGACCTGCGTAATCATGTTTTTGAGGATCGCGCCGTCGATGCTCAAATCACTGCGCCCGCCCTCAGCGACGGGGGGGAATTCGTGGGCGTCGATGCCCTTAATATTGCCCTTATTCGCGCCGCAACGGACGTGCATGGTCTGGGTTGCGCTATCAAGGTTGAGGTCAACCCTGTCATTTGAGAGGTTTGTGACCAACTCATTAAATGTCTTAGCCGGCAACGTCACCGCGCCTTCAATATCGACGTTCGCGCCAATCCAGCAGGTAATCCCCAAGCCGAGGCTGAGGTTGACGGCTGCCAGCTTCAAGCGCGAATCCTCGGTCTTGAGCAAGACGTTATTCAGGACGGGCATCGATGGGCGGCTTTCAACCGCACGACTGACGATGCTCAAGCCTTTTGCCAGATTCGTCTGCAATACCGATAAACGCATAGGTACGCGCTCCTTCATAGTAGGTGGTTATCTTCAGGTTTTCCCAAAAAAGGGGGTCAAAGTATTTTGAATTATAGCGCACATTTGTTTTGCGGTGATGGGTGAGTCTGATGGGATATGGGTGGCATAAGGTTAGAAACTGGTTTGCCGGATGAAAGCGGGTAGAGGGGTATCGTTAAAAACCTGAACGCTTGTTAATCCGATAATGACGGGCGATTCACGAATCGCCCCTACGAAATTTCTCGCGATGTGGGTTCTTAATTACATTTTTGGCTCATGTTCAGCTTGTGTGAAAGCCATCTCGTTACAGGGCGCAGCACGCTGTCGCCCTATACAAAAAAACATGAGCCTTTTTTAATCATCAGTAGTGCGTGCGCCTTCGTAATGCGCGAAAATACGCCGATAAGCCTCAGAAGTCGCCATCAGGTGTTCGTGCTTGCCTTGCGCGGCGACCTGACCATTTTTCAGCACGACGATATGGTCTGCCCAGCGGATTTGGGATAGACGGTGCGTGATGAGGATGGTGGTGCGCCCTTGCGATGCGGCGTAAATCGCCCGCTGAATCTTGTCCTCAGTGGCGCTGTCAATCGCGCTGGTGCTGTCATCCAGAATCAGGATGGGCGGGTTGGTCAGAAATGCCCGCGCAATCGACAAGCGTTGGCGCTGCCCGCCGGAGAGGGTCACGCCGCGCTGCCCGATGACGGTCTGGTAGCCATGCTCGAATGTCTCGATGAAATCGTGGGCTTGCGCTTTTTGGGCGGTCTGCTCAATTTCCGCTTGCGTGGCGTCCGGCTGCCCAAACGCGATGTTCTCGCTGATGGTGCGGCTGTAGAGGAAGATGTCCTGTTCGATGATGCTGATTTGTGAGCGCAGAGTCGCCAAATTCCAATCGCGCACGTCCACCCCGTCAATCAGGACGCGCCCCTGTTCAGCGTCGTAGATGCGGTTAATCAGCTTCGTGACGGTGGTCTTGCCCGCGCCGGTCTGCCCGACAATCGCCACGGTCTTGCCGGGGCGCACGGTGAAACTGATGTTTTGCAGTACCGGCGTGCCAGATTCACCGTAGCCGAAGGTGACGTTCTCAAACGTGATTTCGCCTTTAATCCGGGCGCTGTGGCCGGCCTCATTGCGGTCTAGGTCGGTCTGAGTATTGATGATGTTCAAGATGCGGACGGAACTAGCATAGCCCAATGCGAGGCGAGCAAGCGAGTTTAACGATGAAAAGACGGGAAAACCGAACAGGCCAATCATGCCGTTATAAGCGATGATTCCGCCCACCGAAATCTGCCCCTGTTCATACAGGATGACCGAATGGACGAGGCCAATCACAATCGCCAACGGCAACAGCAGGTTGGACAGGTAACGCGCTTCGACGCCTCCCTGTGCGATGAAATGTTTCTTGACCTCATCGACCCGCTTATCGAACAGCGCGGTCTCTTGGTTTTCTTGCGCCGCGCCCTTAATCACCTGTAGGCCGTCTAGCGCTTCTGCAAGGCGAGCGTTCATCCGACCAAAACTGCTCCGTACCTGTTGGGCGATGGGGTGCAGTTGGCGCACAAAATAGACCTGTACGATGGCGTGCAAGATGACGAAAATCAGCGGCGTCCAAATCAGGTCAGGGTGAATCAGCGGGCTGGCGAAAATCGGGATAATCAAGAACATGGACGACCCGACCAAGAGGTTGATGCCGGGGTTCATGAAGTAATTCAGTTCACGCACATCGTTGGTCACACGCGCCATGATTTCACCGACGGGAATCTGGTCATGGAAGGTCATGCTCTTGCCCAAGACGCTGGCGTAGAGTTCATCGCGCACATCGCGCTCGACGCGCTGGGCATAGGCTTCGGCGCTGCTGTTTCGCATCAATTGAAGCACCGAGCGCAGCAGTTGTGAGACGATAATCCCAATCGACATCCACCCGACCACTGGCAGCACCGATGGCGTCGGGTTGTCGCTGACGGCGGTGAAGGCCACGCCCGATAGGTACGGGATGACGCCCGCCAGCGCCGCATTGCTGAACGCGCCAATGGTCATCGAGAGCAGTAGCCACGGCTGGCGCATGACGTGTGACCAGATGAAACGCCCCGGTGAACGGTGGTCGGTTTTATAGGTGTTTTGGGTGACGAACTCGGCGGACATCGCGGCCTGATTTCTGGTGAGCGTGGTGGGGAAATAGTATCGACTTGTCCTTTTAATGGTACAAGCGCCCGTTGAACCAAGTTAGTCCAATCAATTGAGGGTTAGAATCCGCTCCGGTTCCGATGATGTGCTAGATATTCTGTATACGGCGCATAATGCGTAGGAAGGGTGAAGGCAATGGTTGCATCCAATACCTGAGCGAGCATTTTTGAGTGCGGTTGGGCTTTTTTGTGAATTTCAAAATCGTCGGATAGCGACAAATATCCTTGCTCGAATAACGGGTCATGAAAACGGCATAAGCAAATCACGTTTCGTAAATCTCCACGTATATCTGTGCGCTCTGCCCAGCCAATAATATGAGACGCGATTAAAAACCCCTGCTGCTGAATGTCACATAAGGCGCAATGATTTCCATAGTTTTTGAGTGTTTGCTCGCGGAGTTTTTGCTGTCCCAATCTTACGCGCTGATAGCGGAAGGTATCGCCTGTTTCAATGGTCGGGAGCAAAATCTTATTCGCCAGAATCGCATCTTCGATGGTTTCCTCGGTGATAATTTCAGCCGGATTGCTTATATCTAGCGGCGCATCTAACAATACATAATGCCCCTCAGAAACAAACGCTAACACATCTCCGCGCAATTCCTGAAGCACTCGACTGAGGGTTTGGGACGGGGTTTTGCCTTGTGTAATGGTAGTGTGGACAATCGAGTCCATTTCCTCGTCAATCAAACGCTGCCGCTCAATATGATACGTTTTATTCCGTATTGAATATCGTTGTAGTGCCTCAATCACTGCTTCACGCCAAATCATTATCTGTTACACCTTTATCTCGTTACCTAGCCAAAATCCGATTGATACCACTCACCATCCGGGGACACGGCCTGCCGTGTCCCTACAATAAAACCCCGCCACGAGAGAATTTGTAGGGACAACGCCCGCGTTGTCCCTGATAATCAAAATTGGCGAAGAATTTGGCGTATAGGCGGTTCTTTCACTCCACCCACAAGAGGTCGAACAGGCGTTGTGAGTCGGTATCCACGCCGCACTCCTCAAAGTAATCCGCGATGCGCGTCACGTCGCGCAGGAACAACTCGCGGGCGTTGGGGTTGCCGCTGACGCTAATCACCTGTGGGAAGTCAATCAGCGTGACTTTCTCATCCCAATAGAGCAGATTATAGGGGGATAAGTCGCCGTGAATAATGCCCATCTCCAACAGCAGTCGGAGATTGCGGACGACTTCCTCATAGGCGGGTTGCGCCTCATCCTCATCCAGCCGGATTTCGCCCAGCGTCGGGGCGCTCAACCGCGCATCGCCACAGAATGACATCAAAATGCCATTGGGGGCGGACGCGACAGGTTTGGGGACGCTTGCGCCCGCGTCATACAGCGATTTCAACGTCTTGAACTCGTGCATCAGCCAAGAGGTGTGCATGACCGCCAACCCGAAATCGGTCTTTTTGCCAATCGCACGCATCTCGCGGTTATCGCTGGTTTTCAAGGCTGAACCATTTGACGCGAGGATTTGCCGCCCCTCGCGGTACATATAGTCGTTTTTCATCGTGCGGAACATCTGCGGGCGGTAGACTTTGGCCGCCAGCAAGCCGCCCCCGGCCATATCGCTGGCCTCGCAGCGGTAGACATTGGCCTCTTTGCCGCCTTTCACGCGCCCCAACACATCGGCCAACAGACCCATGTCATAGAACGGCTTGAGCGAATCGAGCAACCAGCCTTCTTCAAAAATGCCGGGCTTATAGGTAGTGTTGAAGCCGTGTTCCATCGCCCCAACATCCGCCACGCTATTGACCTGCGCGGCGTTGGGGTTCTTGGCCTTATGGCTGGCTTTGCGCTTTGGTTGGCGCGTCTCAAACGTCGATTCGTAATCGGCGTAACGGTCTAGGTCGTCGTGTATCCAATCACCAGTCACGGTGGTTTTTCCTTTTTTCGCCGGAGCGAATGATTTTAAGCGGTTGGGTGAATCAAAACAGCCAGCGGGCTTGGGATGAAGCCGCGTGGCTGCTGGGGATTGCGGCGGACTCGTGCCTTGTTTCAGGCAGACGGTCAGCAGGCAATAAAAAGCGGCCACGGGCGGGACGTTCGCCATCTGTTTGAACCTGAATCCAAACAGATGACGCTCGATTGCGCCGTGACCGCGAAAATGTGTGTTGTTAGGCGTTCAGAGTTAGGTTATCCCCGACTCTTGGCTACCCTTTGCGCCCATCTTAACCGATGGGATGACACATCACTTCTTGGTGGTTTTCGGCGCATCTAAGCGGATGACAAGTTCCTTGCCGTCGAAACTGATAGTCATGTTTGCGCTCCTCCACTCAAGAAAGTGTGGGTCAGAAAGGGTCGATAAGATAAAGATGACTCACCTTTTGAATTTTGTCAAGCGGTCAGCAAAAAATCACCCAAATCGCCCAGAAACAAGGGGTATGTAATGGTTTCAATACGGGCGACCCGTCGCAGAGTCGCCCATCCCTATCGCCTACCGGAATAGGCGCAGCAAATCCTCGCCTTTTTGCGACAGCGAATAATACACGCGCTTACCGCTGCGGCTTGACTGCACCAAACCCGCACGATTCAACAAATTGAGGTGTTGGCTGACCGCCCCCGCCGTCAGGTGAAGATTCAGCGCTAATTCGCTGGTCGTGGTCGGGGAATCCAGAACCGATAACACCGACGCTCGCCCCGCCCCCAACAATAATTCTAGCGATTCGTCCAACTCCGGCTGTGCCTGTTGCCATGTCCCAATCCCCCGCGCCCCATAAATAATCATCGGCTTATAGTCCGGCGCGACCTGCCACATCACGCTTGACCCAAAAATGCTGGGGACGAGCTGCAACCCTTCTTGGTCGAGGACGAAATACTGGTCGGGTTTTGTGTAATAGGGCTTATCAAGGCGCAGCGCCTTGCCATCGAAAGTCACCATCGCGTCGAGGTCGCTCAAGACGCTGGCGCTGCCGCATAAGGCTATCTGGCGGGCGCGGAACAGCAAATCCCCCTCAATCACGTTCACCAAACTCTGCCAATGCGGTTGAATCGCCAATTGCCAATACGTCCGCACTTCATTGATGAGCGCCTCTTTATAGGATTGCGGGTCAACGCGGAATTGTTCACGCAGCTCAGACGAGCCAGTCGTCTCTATCACGTAGCTCAAGTTGTCTTGGATAAGCTGCGGGCTGGCATTGCGGAGGTGGATGAAGTCGTTTTCGAGGTTGAACTCCATGTGAGTCGGGGTCGGGGTCAGGAAGTCCGGCACATAGCCCCACACCCCCATCAACTCATCCAACAAGGGAAATTCCGTCTCGGCGAGGATGTGGCGGGTTTTTTCCGCCCAACCATAGACGGCGCTATTGGCGAATTTATCACGCCGTAGATTGTGATAACTGACAGATACTTCAACCAATGGGCTGAAAGCGAATCGGGTTTTTAGGAGAGAGTCTGGCGTCAGATGGAGATGGATCATGTTGCGGTCATGTCCCTAGTGTGACTTTACGCCATTATAAGCCGAAAATGTGTTCTTATCGTTCGTTTTAGAATTCCCTAAGAGGCCGTTTGAATATTCGACATTAGACCTGATTTATCATTTATTCACGGCGGGCGCGCAAGCGTCGCCCCTACAAAATTTCTGATGATGTGTATTCAAAATCGCGTCACAGGGTGTC
>DAOTTP010000048.1:0-34790 GCA_034437835.1 Anaerolineae bacterium
TTCGCCAAAACGGACACGTCAGTGCCGTGTCCCTACGAAAACAGGGTATTTGTAGGGACAATGCCCGCGTTGTCCGCCCTGATAGATGGGTAATGGTCAAAATCGGCGAAGGTATTGACTATGAGACGTTGTTGCAGTTGGTTGAGCAGTTATCCGCCGAACAGCAGTAAGCGCTGATTTCTCATCTTGTTCACCAGCCACAACCTCATCCGTTGTCCCCCCAAGAAAAACTAGCATTGTTCAATTCAATGACTATGCCAGCGGGTGAGGTTTTGTCTGGATATTCTGATCGGCGTGAGGATTGGTATGGGGACGATGGGCGATAAGATTTTTGTGGATGCCAACATCCTAGTGGCAGACAAATCCATGATGCCAACCTTGTTGCAACGATGCTTGTGTACGAAATTGACATATTGATGATCCTCAACGTCGAAGATTTGCGACGTTTTCAGGATAAAATCACTATCCTGTCACCAGAATTGACTTAACCAGATGACAGAACGCGCATCTCTCAAAAACTACGCCTATCTCAGTATTGCTGCGGCGGTGATGACCATCGGACTCAAGGCTGTCGCTTACCAGCTTACCGGGTCGGTGGGGTTGCTGTCCGATGCGCTGGAATCGGTGGTGAATCTGGTGGCGGCGGTGATGGCGCTGTTGGCGCTGATTTACGCCGCCCGCCCGCCAGATGACTCGCATGAGTACGGGCATGACAAAATTGAATATTTTTCCAGCGGCATCGAAGGCGCGTTGATTGCGGTGGCCGCCGTCAGCATCGCGTCCGCCGCACTAAGCCGCCTTGCCAACCTGCAACCATTAGAGCAAATCGGCCTCGGCCTGCTCATCTCGATAGTGGCGTCGATGATTAATCTGGGGGTCGGGTTGGTCTTGATGCGGGCGGGGCGGGTGCATCGCTCACTCATCTTAGAGGCCGACGCGCATCATCTGATGACCGATGTCTGGACATCCGGCGGGGTGGTGCTTGGGATTGGACTGGTCGCAATCACGGGCGCGGCATGGCTTGACCCGGTGATTGCGCTCTTGATGGCGGGCAATATTTTGCGAATGGGCGCAAAGCTGATGCGTCGGTCATTTGACGGCCTGATGGATTCCCCGATGACTGTGGCCGAGCGTGCGGTGGTCGCTTCGGTCTTGGATGGCTACCGGCTGCGCGGGATTCAATTCCACGCGATGCGGACTCGGCAGGCCGGTTCGCGTCGATTCCTGAGCGTGCATGTGCTTGTGCCGGGGGGCTGGACGGTCAAACGTGGGCATGACCTGTTGGAACAGTTAGAGCATGAGGTGAGGGCGGTTGTCCCGAATACCAACGTCCTGACGCACCTCGAACCTATTGGCGACCCCGCCGCGCTGGAAGATGTCGATTTGGACCGAGGCTGAACCAGAATATCACTCATACTTCATCTGCCTCATCACGAAACAACTCCTCCAAAATTTCTGGAGTCATGCCGCGTGCTTTTGCTTGTTGACTCGTGTTCAAAATCGCGTCACTGGATGTCATGTAGGGGCGAGACTTGTCCGCCTGTGCTGAAATACCGCAATCCTGCGACGATTTCGATGACTTATTCGTTAATCGCCGTCGAAGCGCGTGCCGATAGCCGCCGGAGGGGTTGAGCGCAACAGAGTCCTTGCGCCATCTTGGAATCGCGTCGGCATCAGTTTGACGACTCGCTCGACCACGCCGCCGCTGACCAGAATCAGCGTCCCTAACATGAGCAGCCACGGCAGCATATTCAGCAACACGGGCGGGATATTAATGTCCGGCGATTGTTGAATCCCAGACGCGACGGCGCGCATGGCGGCCAACAAATATGCCCCAAATACGACGCGGAATGGATGCCACCCAGCGAAAATCACAATCGCCAGCGCAATCCACCCGTCACCGTCCATCGTCGGGCTAGACGCCCACCCCGCTTTAATCCCCAATGAATAGGCCGCGCCCGCCACGCCAACCAACGCCCCGCCGATTCCGGTATACATATAGCGCAGTCGATTGACCCGCGCCCCGCGTGAGAAGGCCGCTTCTGGGCGCTCACCAATGGCGCGTAGCGTCAGGCCGGGGCGGGTGCGATAGAGCCACCACCACACCGCGAACACCAATAGCCCGCTGAAATAAACGAACGGGTCATGCTGGAAAAATACCCGCCCGATGACCGGAATCTCGCTCAATACAGGGATAGGCATATTTGGGACGATGATCGGATTGGGAAGGTTGTTAAACGGCTTGCCGAGAAAGCGGGCGAGGTCGCCGCACAACAAGGTCAAGACGAACCCGACGGCCACTTGGTCTTGGCGCAACCGGATGGATGTGAACGCCAACAGCAGCGCAATCAGCCCGCCCATCAGCGCTGCCGCGCCAATGCCGATAATGGCTGAACCGCTGAGGCTGGCCGCCGCCACCCCGACCATCGCGGACAGCAAAATCGACCCGTTGAGCGACAGGTTAATCACGCCTGCGCGTTCGGTGATGACCTCGCCCATCGTAGCAATCACCAACGGCGTGGCGTTGGCGACGATGCTATTAAGCATATTGAGTAGCGACTCGTTCATCAGGGTTAAACCTTTCCCGCGTCTGGGCGCGATTGGCGCAGCCCAGCGGTCATCAAAATCACCAAGACCAGAATCCCCTGAAACACCCCGATTAACGACTGGTCAATCCCCAGCAATACGCTCACGCGTGTCGAACCGGCCACAATCGCCGCCAATGCAAATGTGAGTAGCGGCACAGGTAGGGCGCGGAAATTCGCCAGTAGCGCAATCAACAAGGCGTAAAACCCGATTCCCCCGCTGACCAATGGGCGCAGACTGTGATATGTGTGTAGCACGCGCTGCGACCCGGCTAATCCGGCCAATGCGCCGCACAAGATCAACGCCAGTAGCGCGGCACGGGTGACGGGAACGCCTAATAACAGGGCGGAACGCGGGCTTTTTCCGGCGGCGCGTAATTCAAGACCGAAGCGCGTCCCTCTCAGGGCGAAAATGACGCCTACCGCCGCAATCACAGTCAGAATGAGCATGAACAGCGGCACTTGGAAATCTGGCGACATGACCGGCAGCCATGCTTCAGCGGGGAAGGGCGGCGTAAATTGTGCGCTGCCGCCTTCTGGGGGTTGCCACGGCCCGCTGATGAGGTAAATCGCTAGGGTATTGATAATCGCATTGAGCGCGACTCCGCCGAAAATCTCATTGACGCCGAATCGCGTTTTGAGCAACCCGACCAGCAGCGCCCAGCCCGCGCCGCCCAATGCCCCGCATATCACGCTGGCCGCGACTCGAATCTCTGGCTGAGGGATGGGTAGATATAACGCGCTCCAACTCGCTGCGATTGCGCCGGCCATCATCTGCCCTTCGACGCCGATGTTCCACAGGCCAGCCGTGAAGGTGATGATTAGCCCGATGCTCGCTAGGGTCAGCGGAATCCAGAAGTTCAGCACTCCAGCCAATTTCGCGGGGTCTTTGAACGCGCCTTCCCATAACGTCTGGGCGACTTGCAAGGGGTCAGCACCCAGCGCTAGGATGCACAAGGTCGTCAGCGCAAGCGCGATGACCAGCGGGAGGAGGAAAAATAATGGGCGGCTGATGATGCGGGGAAGGGTCATCACAAAAATCTCAGTCAGGCGATGGTCAACGCGCTAATGATAGACGTTCTCGCCGCCTGCGGCCAATAGATGAACTTACCAATCCTCTGTCCTTCATCTCGTCAGAACCTACAGAGATGCCTTTACCTATCGAAATAAGCAAGTGCATCCCCGTAAGTATGGCGATTTGGATGGCGTTAAGCCGTTTGAGTGCTTGGGCGAGGATACCAACGCACTAAAACAACGATGAATATAATGGGCAGGAAAGCCGCCGTTGAAACCTGCATTAAGGTGACGCTGCCATTCATCAGGAAGTAAGCGGTTCCCAACCAATCGACGGCTTGAACCAGAATCATCGCTCTAATCCAATCCGCATGTTGCGTAGGATTACGCATGGCTAAAAACATCCCATAGGCAAATCCGAATGCCCGCGCCCCAAACATACTAAACATCCAAAGCACCCACGGCGGGGTTTCTGCGAGGCCGAGTAATGCCGCGAATTGATTGGGTAGGAAGATGAAGACCAAGCCTAGTATGACCTGTAAGACCCCGATAAATCCCAGCGTATAGCGCAAGGTTGAAGATGAGGTTTGCGTTTGCATAGTGATGTGTTCTCCAGTGTATTTGTTTCGGCTATTCCTTGACAATCTTATTCAAAATCAATACACTTTGTAAAGTAATTACATTAAAGTACTATAGTTTCATTTAATGAACCATAGGAAGATTGAGGGAACAAAATGGGCGAAATCGGTTGTCCGATTGAACGTGCTGTATCGGTATTGGATGGAAAATGGACGTTATTGGTGCTGCGAGAGTTATTTACAGGGACAAAACGATTCGGTGAACTGCGTAAGACCTTACACGGCATCAGCCCCAAGACATTGACCGAACGGTTACGCTTGATGGAAACGCAAGGGATTATCAAACGCACCATCTACCCCGAAATCCCGCCGCACGTTGAATACAGTCTCACCGAATATGGCGAGACGTTGCGTCCGATTATCGACGCGCTTAAATCGTGGGGCGAGCGCTGGACGGCTTAATACGCAAAAACACCCTACTCATGCTCATGGGTAGGGTGTTTTTGCGTAAGCAACAGATAGGCTAATTGCCTTTATTCATACGTTGGTCAATCAGGTCTTTGAGCGGGTCTTTGCCGCGCTCAATCAAGACTTTGCGGCTGCGCCCACCGTTAATCGTCTCGCCGATGATGCCCAATTGTTCCAACAAGTCCATGATGCGGGCGGCACGCGGATAGCCCAAGTCCAACTTGCGTTGAATCAGCGAGGCGGACGCCTCTTGCTCCTCAACCACCAGCGTGATGGCTTGCTCTAGTAGCGCGTCGGTCTGGGTGAGGAACTCGCGATAAGTCAAACTGCGCTCCCACGGGGCGCTGAATTCACGCGGTAACTTACCGTCCTCTTGCTGCTCGAATTTCCACGTTTTCCAATGGCGCACGACATCGCGCACCTCATCATCTCCGACAAAACAGCCCTGAATACGGCGCGGCCCGCTGACCGAATCCGCCGACAGATAGAGTAAGTCACCTTTGCCCAATAGGGTTTCTGCGCCAATAGAGTCCAGAATCACGCGGCTGTCCACGCCGGACGCTACCGCGAACGCCATACGCGACGGGAAATTGGCCTTAATCAAGCCTGTGATGACATCCACGCTAGGGCGCTGTGTGGCGATAATCATGTGCATCCCCACCGCACGCGCCATCTGTGCCAAACGGGTGATGGCGCGTTCGGTTTCTTCTGGCTTGTTCATCATCAAATCGCCCACCTCGTCGATGCAGATGGCGATATACGGGAGTTGGTCTTTTTTGCGGCGTGCGCCCAATTTGGTGTTATAGGCTTCGATATTGCGCGTCCCCGCCGCCTCTAACAGCTTATAGCGGCGTTCCATCTCGCGCACGCACCACTTGAGCGCCTCAATGATGCGGTCTAAGTCGGTTTCGACGGGGCCAATTAGGTGTGGCAAGGCGTTGAATCGGCTGAGTTCGACCATCTTAGGGTCGAGCAATACCATTCGCAATACATCTGGGCCGTTGTCCATCAATAGGGCGGTGACGGTGGCCGCCATAAAGACCGATTTGCCAGAGCCTGTCGTCCCGGCCACCAATAGGTGCGGGCAGCTGGAGATGTCAATGCCCACCGGCAGGCCGGTCACGTCGCGCCCGACGGGGATGAGCAGCGGCGTCTTGCGCTTCGCCAACATCTCGGAATAGCCCTTGCTCTCATACACCGAGCGGAGTGAGACCATGCTGGGCGTCCGGTTGGGGACTTCGATGCCCAAATAGCTCTGACCGGGGACGGGCGTCTCTAAGCGTAGGCGTTTGGCGGCAAGGGTGAGCGACAGGTCATTCGCCAGCGCCGCGATACGACTCAGGCGCGTGCGATGAATCGAGGCGGCGTTGGCCTCCTCTTTTGACTCGATATACGGCTTAACCGCGTACTGCGTCACCGTCGGGCCGACGCGCACATTGACGATTTCGACCTCGATGTCGAATTCCATCAGCGTGTTTTCAATCAGGACGACGTTTTTGTTGATTTCGTCTTGGTCGGGCAGAGTCAGTTCGGCATCTTGGAGCAGGCTCAGGGCGGGCAATAGTCCTTCACGCTTGTTGACTTTTTTCTGTTCGCGGATGGCATCGACGCTGAAATAGCGGCGCACGCGCCCGTCTGGGCGGCGCACCAGAGTCGAGCCGTCGGTGTGTTTATCTTTGAGCAGCGCCCCGATTCCGGTCAGGTCTTGACCGCGTTCTTGTCGGGCGAACAACGCCTGTTCCGCATCGGTCAACGGGATGGCAACTTTCGGCTCTTCCAATCCCAACGGCGGCAGTTGAGCTTCCCGCAAACTGGGGCGGATGTGCGCGGCGTCGGGGCGAATCCGCATCAGCGACCCGGTGGGGGAGCGCCCGACCCCGACCACGGCGCGGATTTTGCGCTCATTCAAGGCGTAGCGGTAGGTTAGGTCGGCGCGTTGGCTGAATTTGCTCAGGGCTTTGCCGCCTCTGGCGATTAGGTTTGTGAATTGGTTACGCCGCAGTCCGATGGCGATAGCGACGGCGGCGGCCAGCGTCACGATGAAAAAAATCGCCGCCGTGGTGCTGCCAAAAATCCCGACCACGAAGGCCGTCAACGCCCCCCCAATCAGGCCGCCACCTTGACCCGCCCGCGCCACCGCTCGGAACTCGGCATCGCCCGCCGCGAGATGGAGTAGCCCAAGCGCAGCGAGGAAGGCGATTTCTAGGGCGAGGATGCGCGGCGTCCCGAAGTGGAAGTTAACCCCCAGCCGAGGCAGCAGGATGATGACGCCGAGGGCAAAAATCCCCCCGCAAATCAAAATTGCGCCGTAGCCGAATAACGAAGTTAACGCGCCAGCCCATGCACGGGCGAGTGTGGCGCTGGATGAGACATCCAACAATGACATGAGCGAGACGACGCCGAACACCAGCAGCGCCAGCGCCGCGATTTCATTCGTCCACGGCGGGATACTGTCAAAAATACCGTCCCAAAATTCTGGTGAGACGCGCATCCGATCCAGCCGGTCTTCACGGTTAGGCGGCGGAGGAGTCTGTGGCTGGATGGGGGCTTTGGGGGGGACTTTCTTTGGCCCGTTGGATGGCTGTGCCACGGGGAAACGCCTCATGTTGATTTTTGTGAATCATAGCACACCCCGCCTTATCGGGCTATGCGCGGGGAGTCCTAAACGGGTTGCGAGGTGCATTTTCAGACGAAATCAAAGGTATAATTCTGTGATGTAGAGGAGTTTTCGTGATGAGCCTCAAAATCCCCCGTCCATCCATCAATATTAGCCGCGTGATTTACCACGCCCGCCTGTTTAACCCCAAGAACCCGGATGTATTGAGCATGAATCACGATCAACTCGCGCAAGCCGTCGCGCAATTGTGGGCATTATTGCGAACCCGTCAGATTGAACATTTGCTGGTGGGCGGTGTCGCTGTCTTACAATATGTCGAAATGTCGAAGGGCGCAATACTGAAGATATTGACCTCATCCTCGCCGCTTCCTCACTGGATAAGTTGCCGGAAATCGAGATCAAAGACCGAAACACTAATTTTGCCTATGGTAAACTTGGTGATTTGCAGATAGATGTCTTGCTCACCGATAATCCATTGTTCGCCATCGTGCAGCGCGATTATGCAACCGAGCGGGAATTTGCCGGGGAGCTTATCCGTTGTGCAACAGTAGAAGGTCTTATCCTGCTTAAACTCTATGCGTTGCCATCGGTCTATAGTTCTGGGAATTTTGCACGCGGGACGTTGTATGAAACCGACATCGCCACATTGTATCAGGCGTACCGCCCCAATCTTGAGCCGATATTCATTGAATTAGCCAAGCATCTATCAGCCGTCGATTTCTCTAAGATGCAATCCATCATGTCTGACATCCGCCGCCGTGTTGAACGTTTTGATAAAGGGAGGGATTAAAATGATGCAAACTATCACCATTCGCGATGTCCCATGCAAGACGACTACGAAATTTGTTGAGCCGGATAGGGGACAAACCGACGCCGGTTATTAGGCGATGTCACGATGTCCCCTCAGCGGACGCGGCAGGCCGCATCCCTACTACCCCACCAGCAACCCAATCACAAACGCCGCGTAGATACCCAACACGACATAGACAATCTTGGTCAGGGTTGGCGCTTCAAAGCCCGCCTCAGAATAGTTGCTTGTCGCCATAAACCGTGTTTTCACGAGGTCGCCCAAAATCACCAACAGACCGAATCCCAGCGGATAACTAATCACCGTTGGCGCATGCAGCATCCCAATCAACAAGGACAGATGCCCAACCAGATACGCAAAGGCGAACAGCAACGAGATAACCTCGCGCATGGCGAATCGTGAGAGGATTTGCGGTACTGTCACCACAGTCATAAGGGCTAGGATGATGAGTGAGAATAGGTGCGGATGCCCGCCAATCGTGAGCGTGGTTGCGTTTTGGGTCGCAAAGAACATGCTCACGCCGATAGCGACAGCCACTAATTTGAAGGCGGTCTCAATCCAACCCCAAATGCCCCAATCCTTGATATGCCAACGCGGTGTGTTCTGCATAATGCCCCCTCAATCAGATTTGCAACCCACTCAGAATCCTGTTTCTAAAATGCTTTCCGGTATGACTTAACGCTCATCCTTCAGTTTTTTACTCAGGACTTATCACTCAGGACTCATCACTTCCATTAAAGCATATCCGATTTAGCGCGGGGTGAGTTACAATTCAAAATTGCCGGAACCGGCAATATAACGCACCAGTTAGGTTTTTAATCCCATGGCGGACAGCCTCTTTGATGGTCGATACCGTTACGATTATATCTATCCCCGTGGGCGCTCCGGTGAGACGCTCCGGGCGGTAGACACCCAAAACAATGAGCGCCCGGTGGTGATTAAACGACCCGCCCCCGGTGACGCCCCCCCGATTCGCGCCGCGCAAGAGGTCAGTATCGCCAATGAACGGCGGGCGCTCCAACGCTTGGCTGGGCATCCCTCGCTATCAGAATTGGTCGGCGAAGGCCAGTTCGTGGTCGGTGGACAGGCGCATCAATACATCGTCATAGAACGCGCCGAGGGCGTGGTCTTGGCTGATGACGTTCTCGCGTTGGCGCAGCAAGGCGCTCGGCTGCCTGAACTTGAAATGTGCATCATCATTGACCGCCTGTTGGATATTTTGGCCGTCGCGCATACCAAAGACATCGTTTACAACGACGTAGATGCCAAGCATCTGTTTTGGAATCGCCAGACCTACCGCCTCAAGCTGATTGACTGGGGCAACGCGGTCTTTTTGGCCGGGGATGAGGTCAATCCGCAAGGCGTCAGTAAGCAGAGCGATGTCGCTCAGGCCGGGGAACTGCTGTTTTTCGTGCTAACTGGTGGACGCCGCCCAGATGTCCCGCGTGATGCCGCCGATGATTGGGAAGTCAATTTTGAGCAAGACGCCGACTCCATCAGCGCCCGCATGAAGGCGATGATTAGCCGCGCACTACACCCCAACCCGCGCCGCCGCCTGACTCATATCATCGAACTCAAGCGCTTGTTGGCTGAATATCGTGACCCATTGGAGCGTGAGCGCGACGGGATGTTAGGTCGCGTGCGCGAACGCCTACGCATGAACCTCAGCCGGAGCGAGTTGGTCGGCCTGCAAGCCACGCTAGAAGCCGCCGCGCTATTCGACCCCGGATTCCCCGCCGCCAATCAACTCCGTGCAGAGGTCGAATCACGGCTGACATCGTTGGAATTGGCCGCCAACCTCGACGCGGTGCGGATTTACCTTGACGGCGGCAATTATACTCGCGCCATCGACATGCTGACCGAGTTATCTCAACATGCTGACGCAGACAGGGCGCTGCGCGTGGCGATTTTGTTAGATTCGGCACGCACGATGAACGAATTCCATCCCCAACAGCCGCCCTCCGATGGGGAGCGCGACAGCCTTGCACTGACGTTCGAAGGCGCGTATCTTCAAGCTGCCTACGCGCTGTTGACCATCGACTCCGATGACGCGACGGCGCGTAAAGCCCAATGGCTGATGGCCGAACGAATTTCAGCGCATGTGCCAGAGATTCAACTGCTGCGCCCGAATATGTACCGGCTAGAAATCGCGCTGGCTGCGCTGGCGGCCAATCGTCATCCGGTGGGTGAAGCACGCCGCGTCTTGTCTGAGGTACGGGCGCTGCTCGATACCATGCACACGTTCGAGACGATTGCCCCGATGCGCGACCAATTCCGCGAGGTGGTAGACCGTCTGAGTGGGTTGCAAGCGCCGCTGACGACGGTCATGGTCAAGGCTGGGTTGGATGAGTCGAATCTTCCGATTGGGGCGCTTGACCGGACGACCAACGCGGCGATGGCCTTAGCCGATTCGATGCACGTCGTCGGGCGGCAAGTCGTCACCAGTCCCAGCGAAGCCCGCGACGCGCTGCAAATCGCACGGGCGATTGACCCGATTAACCCTGCGTGGGCGGCGGCGGATTCGCTGATGACTGGGCTATATCAGCGGTTACAGGTCTATCAGACCTTCACCCCCCAGCCGGACGGCAGCGACATCGACGGGTGGTTGCAAGGCGCTCAGGCCGAATTACAACCGTATGCCGCCTCATTTTTCGATGATGTTTTGGACAATATCGTCGCGGGGTTGGGCGTCGCGCAACGCGCATGGCGCGAGTTCGCGGCGACCTCGGTTTTGGGCAATCGCGCTGGGGCGCTAGAGGCGTTGGCGCAAGCGGTGGATACCGTGTCCATCGTCAGCCCGTCACTGTCCGCGTGGTTTGGGCGTCTGCGGGCGGTGGTCGATAACACGCGCTATGTCGAGCGCCACGCGCTATACGGCGGATTAGGCCGCACGCTGTCTGACGGGTGGGAGGCGTTCGATAAAGGCCGACTCGGTGACGCCGAGCGATTGGGTGAGGATGCCTTGCAAATCGCACGCGGTGACGCCGAACGCGCTGCCGGAGTCCGTCTGCGGAATCTCGCCCGCGCCGCCCGTGAATGGGTTGAGCGTGGTGGGGCGGGCATCCCAGAACGCACCCGCGCCGCGCTGGAGGTCATTACGCGGGAATATACGCCCGATGAGCAGAAAATCCGCCGCGATTTCGATTCGCAGATGCCGAGTCAAGATACCTACCTTAAGGCGATGGGGCGTGGCTTGGTCGAGATGTTCGGGCGGAGCAGTACGGCGGGGCCGCGTCTATTGGCGTTTGACTTTTTGCTGCGGGCGACCTTAGAGGCGCACGCCGGACAATTTGACATCGGGGATTTTTACCGCGAAGCCGCCCTACGCGCTCTCGGCGAGAACGGCGCACGCCACCCGATGACCCGCGCCCTAGACGATTTTATCGAACGGCGCGGCGAAATCATCCGCCTCGGCACGGTGATAGACACGCTCAATAGCGCCGAATCCGTGGCACAGCTTGAGCGCGTCCGCAAACAGATTGAGGACAGCGTACTGGGTAAGTCGCTGCCGATGTTGTCCAACAGCTTGCGCGAGGTCGATTCCGGCTTGCGGGATTGGGGCGAGGGGGAATTTCGCACTGCTGGGACTCATCTCGAATCCGCCCTCCGGTTGCTGGGAGAGGCAGAATCCACCAGTGGACTGGCCGCGCCACAGTATCGGGCGTGGTTGGACGGCCTCTTACAAGGGACGGGGGCGTTGGCCGTCCAGATGCGAACGCTCAAGCAAGGTGTAGATCGGATGCCGGATATGCCGTCTGAGGAGGTGCGCGAGGCGCATCACCAGATGGCCGCCGTCAGCACAAAACTGGTCGGGGAACTTATCGCCGCCAAGTTGATTGACTGGCGCGATACGCACGAGAAATTTCTGGCCGTCTACAGCGATAGATCCATCCGCCGTAGCGCCCGCCTAGAGAAATTCGGTGAGTTGTTCCGTGCGATGTTCATTGACCGGCAGCCGGCTTATCCGTTATATCGTCACTGGTATACCGTGACCGAGAACGCGCCAGAATTCCCCGCGCCGCCAACCAGCGAACCCGTTCCATCTCTCAATGAAGAGTCGGATGTAATTCTGACGCCGACCATCGCGCCGCCATCGGATGATGAGTCTGGCCGCCCATCGCGTCCCCCCGGCAGGCGTTCGCCGCAAGATGGCCGCGCCGCTGATAGAGGGTCGAATCGGTTGGCGATGGGTGGAATCGCAATCGGCGTCCTACTGGTGCTGATTGTGGTGGTCGTCTTGCTCACACGAAATAACATGCCAAGCATCTCTGGCGTGGGGTTAACCATCACCGCCACCTTAGCGCCAAGCCTGACCCCTGAAGCGAGCGCAACTTCTATCCCGACCTTAGACCGGGCAGCGGTCTTGCCGTCTGCGACGACGGACAGCAGTGCGGTGTTGCCCGGCTTGACGCCTGTCACGACACAGGCCGCGACTGTAGACATCACACCCGCTACCGAAACGCCCACGCTCACCTCGTCGCCGGATGTGCCGAGCGAAACGCCGACGCCAGAGGCCACCTTCATCCCCAGCCTGACCCCAACAGCCACCTTGCCGCCGGATGGGATTCAAGGCGACCAAGAACTGCTCACCCTGATTGGGCGGCTTGACCCGTCAACCCTGCCGTGGACGGCGGAACAATTCAGCGTGTCATCGGAGGGTGGATTCTGGCGGTTGGGCGTGGGCGGGCAGACCGGCGGGACGGAAATCCAAATCCCGTTGGATGCAGCCGCCTTGGACGCCGCGTATGGTAATAACGCGCCCTCGCGTATCCGTCGGATTGAGGCACAGGTCAGCCTCGCCACCTTTGACCCGACACTGCCGCCGGAACAGATTTACTTTGGTGTGATGCTGATTCCGTTGGATGGTAGCGCCCCGGTTGGCTTGCGAATCGAAGCGCAGAGCCTGAACCAAATTGCGCTGTATCAGCGGCGCGATGGGGCGGACACGGTGGTGAGCCAAAAGGCGGTCAACGCGGTTTTGGGGCGTATCCGCATCGTGCGCGACATCAATGCTGGGACGGCCTCGGTATTCTGGAATGATGAACAGGTCGGCCCCGCTGTGCCGTTCGTGCGCGGTGATGTCGGAGTCGTGCCGGTGCTATTCGTGCATGACGGCGGCGTGGTCGTTAACGTCAGCGGTTGGAAGGTCGGGTTACGATAGAACCCCTCACCCCTGCCCCTCTCCCACAAGGGGCGAGGGGTAAAAACATAGTAACTACTCAGCCCCTATTTGAGGGGAAAACGAGGTTTTGACCGGTACTCAGCCCAATCATCTGAGGGAAGAATTTCCCCGCGTTTCAGCCAATTTGACGCTCTACGTCATCAGATTGAGGGAAGAAATGATAGCTGAGTAGTTACAAAACACATAGTCCATGTCCGTGGTGAGAAAACTCACTTATGGAGGGATGATTTAAAATCCAAACGATTATTTGGGTGTTTTTTATACTAAAACCCCGATCAAAGATCGTTTAGATTTGTTTCGATTTCCCCATTAGTAGCTCTCAAAAGCGATGTATAAAAAACACAATTCCCCTTGCCATTCGTTCAATGAAAATGTAACAAAAGTCCCCCTCTCCCCTTGAGGGAGAGGGGGATTTAGGGGGTGAGGGCTTATATTATGCCAACCCCTCAATCAAGGTTTCCATCGCGCTAATTTCAACCGTTTGCGCGTCGATGATGGCTTGCGCCAGCGTCCCCAATTCCTCGTGTACCACCCCACGCCCCAATAGGCGCTCGGCCATGTGAATCGCGTCGTCGTGATGGTCAATCATGGATTCCAGCCACGCGAGGTCATAGTCTACCCCTTCCAGACGATTGAACCCGGCGAACATGCCCATCATCATTGCCGGGTCGGTGAATTTCTCTTCCATTCCGGCCATGCTATGACCGGCGTGTGCGCCCATCTCACCCGACTCCATCGCCACGGTCTGGTAATCAACGTTGTACCACTCTAGTAGCCATGTTTTCATTAGTTCGATTTCGGGCGTCTGGGCGGCAATGACCGCCTCGCAGACCGCGAGGACTTCCGGCGCACTGGCGTTAACCAGACAATCGTTCGCCATATCCAGCGCCATCTGATGATGGTCGCTCATACCTTCCAAGAAGCGTAGTTCTGAGCGTTCGAGATAAGCGGGGTGGTCAGACGCGACTGCGCCGATGCTGAATAGGCCGAGACAGAGAATCAGTAATAGAAAGCGTTTCATGAGTGAAATCTCCAAGTGAGTAGGGATACGGATTTTGGTGTGTTTATGGGATTTTAGAATACTGAGTAAAAGGCCGTTTGAAAATTCACGATTTGACGTATTTCTGAGTTATTTCCTAAGCGGGTCGGCAAGCCGCCCCTACAGAACGTCCGATTGCTGTGGATAAAACACACAACACTGGGAATTTTGTAGGGGCGAAGCTTGCTCGCCCGTCCTAAAACACCACAGAAAAATGACTATTCAAACGGCTTCTTATCACTGGCGTTTTACGCCTGTGGCGCGTAGTCGATTTCGGCCATCTTGACGCTGATTTGCTCCCAAGTGGCGGGAAGCTGCCAATTGACCGTGATTTGCTTAGCGTCTACCACGCCGTCTACCGACACGACGCCGGGGATGTCTTTGACTTCATTCTTGATGGAGCTAACACAGCCGTTGCAGCCGATGTTGGGGACTAGGACGGTTTTGGTTTCCATGGGGGAACTCCTAAACGATAGACTGATACTAACTATCATAACGCGGTTGATAGCAGTGTGGGATACGCATTTTGGCGTATTCCTGTGCGCTCACATCACGTCTGATAATAAGGATTATCATTACACCTCGCTAGGGACACGGCACTGCTGTGTCCGTCCCACGAATTAAAAGGACAACCCCCATGACCCGTGTGCTGCTGGCAGATGACCATAAAATTGTGCGACAGGCCACCCGCCTCTACTTGGAGAGCGCGGGGCTGACCGTGGTCGGGGAGGCTGGAGACGGCGCAGAGGCGGTGGAGTTGGCGCGTACCTTGCAGCCAGATGTAATCATCCTAGACATTCACATGCCGATTTTGACCGGAATCGAAGCCGCACGCCGAATCCGACACGATGACCCAGAAGTGCGGATTCTGGCGCTAACCGCCTATAACGAACCAGCCTATGTCCACGCCTTGCTCGACGCGGGCGCGGATGGATTCATCCTCAAGACGGCGGAATTGGCCGAACTGCTCCGCGCCATTCACGAGGTCGCGGGCGGCGGCAAGGCCTTTGACCCCGGCACGCTGCGGGCGGCCTCACAAGGCGATACGCCTGAAGGGTTAAGTGACCGCGAATTAGAAGTGTTGCGACTCGCCAGCAGGGGCATGACCAACAAAGAAATCGGGCGCGATTTGTTCATCAGTGACCGCACCGTACAGGGACACTTGCGGAATATCTTCGAGAAATTGGGCGTTGCCTCGCGGACGGAGGCCGTCACGCTGGCCTTACAGCGTGGTTGGATTGCACTGGATAGGAAAGGTTAAGATGTTCACCGACCATTATTCCACCCATATTAACATCATCGCTCTGTGCTGCTTTGCGCTGGTGATGTTTGCCGCCAGCAACCTGTGGTTTTATCTGCGCGTATTGCGCCCGATAAAACAGCTGGCGCAGCAGTCCAGTCAACTTGAACACGGGCAAATGGATGCGCTGACGCCTTCCTGTGGCGGCATTGGGGAAATCGCCATGCTGCATCGGTCAATGGCGGGCATGGCGCACCATATCCGCACCGCGCTCGCCCAGACCGAAGCCTACGCTGACCAACTCACAGACGGCCAAGAGCGTGAGCGCAAACGCCTAGCGCGTGAACTGCACGACTCGACAATTCAGGCGTTGGTCGTGGTCGCTCAGACGATGGAACTGGCACGCGGCTGGCTGACCAGCGCACCAGAACGCGCCGCCGAGATGCTCACCCTCGCCCGTGAGCAAGCGGTTGAGGCCGCGGAGGAATTGCGCGACCTTATCGCAGACCTGCGCCCGCCGTCGCTGGAAGAATTGGGGTTGGAGGCCGCGCTCGGATTACTGACTCAGCGCAGCCCGCTTTCGGCGGATGTGGTGATCGAAGGGACGCCGCGCCGCCTGCCTGAAGGGGTTGAGTTGGCGCTATTCCGCGTCGCGCAAGAGGCGCTGACCAATGCCCAACGCCACAGCGGGGCGACTCAGGTGCATCTGAGCCTGAGTTATGCCCCTGACGGCGTGAGTTTGACGGTGGCCGATGACGGGCGCGGCTTCATCGTCGCCGATGACTTGCGGCGCTATGCCTTGACCGGCCATTACGGGCTAATGGGCATTCGTGAACGCCTGACCAATATCGGTGGGACAGTGCGAGTCATCAGTGCGCCGGGGAAAGGGACGCGGGTACACGCCCAATTGCCCTCTGCGGCGGTGCGGGCGGCAGGTGCGCTACACGACCCAGTATGCGGGATGGACATCGCGCCGGAGAAAGCCTACGCGACCCTGACCTATGGCGGGACGGATTATGGATTTTGCTGTCCGGTCTGCAAAGGCGCATTTGAGCGTTCGCCGGAGCGCTATCTGACGGTTAACGACGGCGTTTAGTCGCCGTAAGCCTGAATCTCAACGATATAGTTGCGTGCGCCGCCGCCCAATTCCGGCACGCGCACGGTGTACTCCGACGACGCACCGCCCGCCAATTCTGGGATGCCCAGCGGCGCGAACCACGCCCCAATCACATCCCCGGCGCTGTCGAAGGCGGTCACGATGCCCAACGAGTCGCGGGCGATTTGCCCGCCATTGTTGGTCAATACCCCGCTGATGAGCAAGCTGCCATCGGCGGCGAATGATGACGAATCCGTCCATGACAAATCGGGTGCGCCCATAATCGGGCGGGCGGGCGGGAACATCGCCCCGTCGCCCACTGTGACGCGATAGCCCGTCGCATCTGATGGTTGGCCTTGCCCGAATCGCAGGCTGAACGGCGCGAATCCCCCGGCGGGCAAGTGATAGCCCATCGTATAATCCCCGGCCTCAATCACGGCATTTCCGGCGGGATTGGTTAGCGAGACGTGTACCGGCACGGTTTCCAGCGTTTGGCCGGTATGATTGGCAACTTCTCCGGTGACGAACAGCACGCCGGTAGAATTTGTCCACGCCGCCACATTCTGAACTTCTAGCGCGGCGCTATAGACGAATCCCAGCGTCGAGAGTTCGGTGACGGGCAATGGCGATTCTGGGTTGACCGTGATGGTATTGACGGCGCGTTGAATCTCGACCAGTAGCGCGGGATCAGATGGGACGATGGAATCGGCCACGATGAGCAGGCTTCCGTTGGCGCTGATGAAGGTATTCAGCGCGGTCTGACTCCCGTCTGGGTTCAGGCGTGCGCCGCTGAATCGCCACGCGCCATCTGGGGTGAGTTCGGCGGCGGTTTGCGTATAACGGCGGAGGTCGGGGCGATGCGCGGCCTGAATCTGCGCCGCCAATGAGTCTAAACTGGCAGGGTCGGGCGGGGTGGCTAATCGGATGGCAGAGACGGTCAATACCGGCGCACCGACATTTGGCGGCGAAAACGACGCGCTGCTGAGGGCGGCGTCATTCTGGGTGAAAACCGCCCAATGGCGCGGCACGGCCACGCTGAACGCGCCCGATGGGTGAGTCCACGCCTGCGCCGAGATGTCCGGCGGCAACGGGGTCGGAGCATAAATTACCGCATCGCCCCCGCAAGCGGAGAGCAAGGCGGCGGTCAAAATTAAAATGAGGGGTAATGCAGTGATGCGTGATGCGTGATGAGTGATGAGTAACGACACAATAGTGCTGTGGTTGTTTTTATACATCCCTTATCACTTCCCATTCATCACTAATCTGGGAATTATACCCAAAAACCACGCTACAATAGATACAGAAAGCAGTGATGAGTGCTGAGTCCTGAGTGATGAGTTTGGACATAGCCTTTCTGTAGTTGCTCATCACTTTACACTCATCACTAAAAAAGAGGTTGTGATATGAGCATCATGCAGCATTTACTCCAAGTCCAAGCGCTGGTCGAGTCGCAATTATTGAATAAGCCCAACGTGGTCGGCGTGGCCGTCGGCTTGAAAGAGACCGAAGGCGTCTGGACGGACGAAATGGCGATTGTCGCGTTGGTGCAATCTAAGCGCCCGCTGGGGCAATTGACCGAGGCCGAGCGCATCCCGCGTAAAATTGACGGATTGACGACGGATGTCTATGAAATTGGTTATGTCGAGGCGTTGAACGCGCTGAGTCCGCAGTCGCGTTTCCGCCCGAATATCCCCTCTGGCGTGAGCGTGGGGCATCAGAGCGTCTCGGCGGGGACGTTGGCGACGGTGGTTAAAGACCGCACCACCGGCCAAAAACTATTGCTCTCGAACAACCACGTTTTCGCGTATAGCAACGACGGCATGGTCGGCGATGCGATTTTGCAGCCGGGGCCGATGGATGGCGGGCTGTACCCAGCGGACATCGTGGCACGCCTAGAACGGTTCATCCCGCTACGCTATATCGAAGATGCGACGACTCCTATCCCGACGCCCGGTGGCGGAACACCCCCCACGACGCCCGAACCGAAGGGTTGTGCGCCCTTATTATCCGGCATCATGCAGTTGACCAACGCGCTCGCCAAGTTCAGCGGGTCGGACAGACGAGTGGTGAGTACCTCCTCCGCGTCACAGGCGGCGGGCGCTGCCGCCTTGCTCGACTTATCATCATTGGCCGCCCAAGCAGGTGCGGTGGATAACACGATTGACGCGGCGCTGGCAAAACCGATTGACCCGACTCAATTTACCGATGAAATCCGGCATATCGGGCGGATTACCGGCACGAAAGCCGCGCAAATCGGCATGGGAATCCGCAAGACCGGGCGCACCACCGACTTCACCCAGAGCATGATTACGCTGGTCAATGTGACGGTGACGGTGGCCTATAGCACGACCAAAGGCGCACGCTCGGCGCGTTTCACCGGGCAAATCATCGCCCAACCGATGAGTCAGGGCGGCGATTCCGGCTCATTGATTGTGGATTCGGTGGAAAATAAAGCTGTCGGCCTATTGTTCGCTGGGTCTCCACAGGCGACTATCTTCACGCCGATTGACTCGGTGCTGGCCGCCTTAAATGTGACGTTTTAGCCCGCTAGGGGGTGGATAATGTTTGTGAGCGATAACACCTCGTATGAGTATGTAATGCACGTCCAAGAGATTTACACCGATTGGCTGATGCAGAAGCGTTTTGTGATTGGGGTGTCGATTGGGCTGTGGGACACCATTGACGACATCGTATATTACTGTCTGGTCGTGTTGGTGACGGCCTATCACAGCCCTGATGACCTTGATACCGAAGACCGTCTACCCGAAGAACTAGACGGCGTGCCGATTCGCGTACAGGATGTCGGCATGATTACCGCCGGGACTCTTAGCGCCGCCAATGGGTGAACGGTAGGTTAATCGCCTCTCGCACGGTGGGGATTATTCCGGTACAGTCTCTTGCATGATTGTACCGAAGGAGTACTCCGCGTATGCTGCGACACTATCGCATGGTCATCCCCGCGCTGTTATTGGCGTGGCTCTTGACCGGCTGCACGCTCTCTGGCGGCTCGGTTGAGGAGATTATCCCCCAAATCAGCGGTGAACCGCTGGCGCGGATTACCGCCCCGTTGCCCAACGCCACTTACCTAGAAGGGGTGGGCGTCAATATTCAATTGGCCGTCACCAACGCGGGCGCGGGCATTGACCGCGTGGAAGTTAGTTTGGATGGCGTGGTCGCTGCCACCCTCCCAGACCCCAACCCGTCGGATTCCCCGGCGTTTGGCATCACGCAGACCTTTAGCGCCGAAGGCGTTGGATCGCATTTGGTTGAGGCGCGGGTTTTCCGCGAAGATGGCACGGTCAGCCAGCCGGTTTCTGTGACCTATAACGTCGTGGCTGATTTGCCCAACAACCCAACCCCGACGCCGACCAATACGATTCCGCCCACACAGGCCATCACCCTGACGGTGGCAGCTACGGCGACCCTAGCCCCAACCACGGGGGTGGCTCAACCGACCAATACCCCCGGCGGCGCTGTCGTGATTTCAACCAATGTGGGCGCGACCACCGCCCCGACCACCGCAGGCGTCACACCATCTGGCTCGGCCACATCAACCACGCCCATCGGCAAGTTCGAGGGCGCGGTGAACGTTCGGCGCGGCCCAAGCACCAATTTTGAGCCGCCGATTGGGACGTTCAATGCCGGTCAGTCCGCTGAACTTTTGGCGCTCAATACCGATGGCACATGGCTCAAAGTACGTTTTGCCGGTGGAGAGGGCTGGGTTTTTCGCGAAATCGTCAAGACCGAAGGCCCTGTCGAGTCGCTCCCGCGTGAAGCTGGACCAGCCGTCCCGACTCGCGCTCCGGCCACCGCGACCAGTGTCGCTCCGGCTGGCACATCTGCCCCAGCCACCACCGCGCCCGTCACAGGCGGCCCGAATCTGATTGTGGTCGGCTTTGAGCTTCAACAGGTCAATGGCAGCAAGCCCCCCAACGACATCACGCTGAATGAACCAAGCGTCGCGTCTGTGCGTATCCGCAACACCGGCGATCAACCTTCAACCGGATTTTTTGCCGTGTTGACCGTCGTCAATAGCAGTGACGGCGGCTTTAAGTTGGTCGAGGCGGGGGCGGTTGGCAGCTTGGCGGCGGGGGCGGAAACGCTCATCCAGATTGCGTTTACCGACAAGGCAGGGCAGAATCTCGCAAAGACGGCGGTGGTGCGCGTCGATGAGAATAATCAGGTGATTGAGACCAACGACAACGACAACGCCTCAGCGCCCATCAATTACACGTTGAAATAAGGGTACATAAGACAAAAAAGGGCGTAGCACCCTACGCCCCTACGAATGATCGTGATCTGTAAGGGCGACCCAGCGGGTCGCCCTTGTAGTGCGGTTTACCCACGTACTTTATGTCGCCCAAACGTTTTGGGTGTGATTTACCCCAGTAGCGCCGTCGCTGATGCGATATTGGGCGCACGGGTAATCATGACGCCGCCGCCGGTTTGGGCGCGGTAGCACAAGGCATATTCCCCGCCTCCCACATCCCAGCACGCCCCGTCAACCGTCGGGTCGCCAAACTGATAGGTCAGCGACTTCGGCAGATATTCCAAGAATTGCGCCTCATCCTCAGCCGTATCAAAGACCAATTTCCATTGGTAGGCGGCCTGTCCCTCGGCATTGGCATACATCAGGTAACGGTCTCCACCCCAACCACTGGCGGCAATCGGCAACGTGAAGGCGCTGAGTCCCGGCCTGAGCCAGTTGCGGAGGAAATATTCGCCGGCTGTGTGGTCATACGCCAGCGCCCAACCGTCGCCCAAAATCCCCGCGCTGTCGGTCAGGTCTACCGCGATGGGCATTTCACCTGCCAGATATTTATCGGGGTGGATAACCTGCTCACTGCTGACGGGCGGGTTACGGAAGGCCGCATCCACCGCTGCATAGCCGCCCTGTGCGATGAGCGCTTGCACGAACACTTGACCCTGTGTATACGGGAACAGCAGTTCTTGAGTTAGGATGTCGGGCGTCCCAGCCGGGATTTCTGCCGAGGCCGACGACCCCATCAGCGCGTCCAGCTGACCCAATACTTCAGTTGGATTCTCTTGCGTGAGGATGGTCACATAATCGGTCATGGTCTGAGTGGCATCGCCCTCAATCAATGCCTGAATCGCCACGGCACGGTCTGGTTCGGCGGCGGCCATCTCATCATTCAACAACAAATCTAGATCAAAGTGTTGGTCTTGCAGGGCGTGAGTGAACTCGTGGACATAAAGGATTTGCTCAAACAGCGGGAGCTTATCGCTCAATGTGTCGGTGCTAATGAGCAATGTGTTCATACGCTTGGTCGCAGGGTCGTAATACCCTGCGACCTGTGCCTCCAACAACGGCTGATAAACCCCCAACAGGTCAACGTCCGGCTCTAGCAAGCCAAACGCCTTGTAGATAAATTCGGCGTCGATGACCGACTGGCGCACGATCTCATCTGCAAATTGTCCGGCGAGGAAGGCGGCGATATCAGCTTTATTTGGGAAGTAACGCTCCACCGGCTCCAATGGCGCAAGCCCACGGATTTCGGTGGTATCGGCTTCCAAATCAGCCAGATAAGTGAGCAGCGCGGGCGACGGTTCAACGGGCGCGACGGTTTCTTGGGCGCTGACCGGCGCAAGCATCAGCGCAGCCAATATGAGTATCCATACCATCTTCATAGTAGACGTTTCCTTGTTTTAATCGTTATTCCACGTTTATGGCTTACAGAACACAGGCAACTTGTAGGGACACGGCACTGACATGTCCGCCTTCCCCAGATTACCGGCGGGGATTTTTGCCCACCGTTTTGATGTTAAAGCGTTCGGGTTGGTGATTTCTGAGAGTTGCCTCGGCCAATTCTAAGAATCCGCCCAGATTATCGACGGCGTGAGTGGAGAATCGGCTCACGAGTTGGAACTTGCCCTTTTTACCGAGGGTATAGATGCCCAAGTTGCCACGCTGAACCCGAACATCGGCAGTAGACCACTTGATGCCGATTTTCTTGCGACCTCGCAGCACGACCAAGCCATTTTTGCTCGCAATCAGGTTTTTGTGCAACCGGATATTCCCCCCAGCGCGGAGCGTGCTGGCGATTTTTTCGCCCATCACCGCGTCAATCACCGGCTCGACGGCATGACCAAATTTCTCTGGCGAGGTGATGCCGTGATGTAACACGAACACACGCCCATCGTTCATGGTTAGGCTGTTCTTCCCGAAGCGTCGCACTGGGAATCGCAAAATCCGCCATGTCCGCGCTCCTTTGCGATAAGCACGGAGTTGCTCCCACGCATAGCGCTGGATGTCGTTATCAACCTGCCACGCGAACCCCTCACGGCTGAATTGCGCGACTTGGGTACGGCGGAACATCGCCCGCCCCAAGTTAAACACGGCGCGTATGGCGAACATCGCCCCGATGAAGACCGCCACCATCCGGCTCAGGCGAACCAGCGGTTGGTTGGCGTCCAACGCTTGCCAATACCCCAGCCCGATGAATACCCCCAGCAATAGCGCGGCGATAATCACCGTCATCCATGCGCGGCGTAAGGCGCGGCGGCGTTGCCACTCAAAAACGTAGATGACGCGGCTTGCAGCGCCGTCCTCAACGTTCATTCTGGGAGGACGGCGCTGACGACAAACTGGTTGTCTTGGGCGGCGGGGGCGTTGGCGATCACCTCTGCCGGGGTGAGCGCGGGCAAGGCGATGTCCGGGCGGAGGACATTGGTCAGCGGCAACACCGAGGCCGTGGCCGGGATCGTCGAGGTATCGAGTTGCTGCAACATCTCAAAGTACCCCAAGATGCCCGAAAGCTGACCGGCGTAGCGTTCGACTTCGGTATCGGATAGTTCCAGCTTGGCAAGTTCCGCGATGGCGCGAACCGCATCCAGCGACATTTCCATGTCTGAACCCTCTTTGTATCTGAATATGCGCCGTATTATACCCCACTCGCACGGCGCGCACGGCGTATCAAGATTAAGTTTAATGGAGTTTGATGTCATAATGGCGGCAAATGCGTTACAGTAGCCTTACATTGAAATACAAGTGTTTTGGGGTGTTTGAATTTCGAAAGGCGGCATTTTTTCATGAAGCGTTGGCTCACTGCGCTGATAGCGCTATTGATTACAGTTGTATCTCTCCCGTCGGTAATGGCACTCCAAGAGGCCGGGAAAGTCCCGCACCGGCTGGACATCACTGGCGTTAACCCGAATGACGGGCGCAGCACCCTCGTCACGGTCAGCGTCACAGACGCCAGCGGTCAGAGTATCTCTGGCCTGACGGCGGCGGATTTCACACTGAGTGGCCCGTGGGCGAACGCGGGCGCGGTCATCACGGGCGTGGAGAGCGTGACCGATGACGCGCTGCCGCTGGCGGTGGTCTTGGTGATTGACACGTCTAGCAGTATGGCGGGGCAGCCATTGGCGCTGACCAAATCCGCCGCCCGCAATTTCATCGAATCGCTGTCCGAAAATGACAGCGTTGCGCTCGTGTCTTTCAATGATGACCCGGTGCTGGTTCAAGATTACACGACAGACCGCGCTGCCTTGCTGTCCGCGTTGGATAATCTGCCATTTGGCGGGCAGACCTCCTTATATGACGGGGCAGCAGTCGGCGTTGAGGTCGCGGCGCGTGCGCCCTACCCACGTCGGGCGGTGGTTTTACTCAGCGACGGGGCGGAATATGGCGGCGCGTCCATCCAATCGCGTGAGGCAGGCCGCGAGGCCGCTGGGGTGAGCGGCGTGCCTGTCTATACCATCGGCCTCGGTTTCGGCACAGACCGCACCTATCTGCGCGATTTGGCCGACAGCACCAATGGGCGCTTTTATGAGTCGCCCGCGCCGGAAGACTTGCCCGGAATCTACAACGAATTGGCCGAATTGTTCCGGTCACAGTATGTCTTGACCACGATTTTTGACGGGGCGCTAGATGGGCGGGTGTATCCCTTCCTCTTGACGGTTGCCTCGTCTGGGGTATTGGACGCCTCAACCTTCCGTGCGCCCATCCCCGTGCCACTGGTGACGGTCACGCCCGAATTGACCGCGCCATTGGGCGGCGAAACCACGTTCAGCGCCCGCGTGCGTTCCGATTCAGACTTGTCCGCAGTGACGGCGGATTTTGCCGGTCAGACCCAAACTTTGACTTCGCCGTATCGCTTGACGATTGACCCGTTCACCCTCGCGCCGGGGGAGTATACCCTGACCATCGCCGCCACAGACGCGGAAGGCGATACCGGCACGGCTGTCGTCCCGGTCAGCATCTCGCCAGAACAGGCGCAGTTGGCGCTGGATGTCGATTTGGCCTCACTGGGCGTGATTGATGCACCCGTCACGGTCAATCTGAACGGCGAGACGCAAAGCCCCGCCACTAGCGCGGAACTTCGCATAGACGGTGAGACGCTCGGCGCGGGGTCTGGCCTACCCGCCGAATTCCAGATTGACCCCATCACGCTGACTCCGGGCGTGCATACTGTCGAGTTCGTCGTGACCGAACAATCTGGGACGGAGACGATCCTCGCCCAGAGCATCGAAATCGCCGCCCTGCCGCCGACCATCGCTATTGAGGGACTCGCAGCCGGTGATACGCTCGACTCGACCCGCACGCTGACGGTCACCCTCGGCGGGCAATCCCCACAGGGAACTGTCACGCTATTGGCCGACGGCGTGGAGGCTGATTTTGTCGCGGGCGTGTCGCCGTTGACGTTTGAACTTGAACCGTTGGCCTTGTTCAGCGAACCCGGCGCACATACGCTGACTCTGACCGTCGCCAATGCTTTTGGTCAGCCCGCGACACTTGAAATCTCGGTCAATGTGCCGGAGATGCTGTTCCCGACCCCGACCCCGACTCATACCGCAACACCGACGGCGACCCCCACCGAGACGCCGGATTTTGCCGCGACAGAAGCCGTCATCACACAAGCGGCACAGGCCACTGCCGAGCAAGCCGCCGCTTTCATCCGCGCTACCGAATCCTCTCAAGCGACTTTAGATGCTCAGGCCGCCCTAGACTCGCAAGCCACTTTGGATACCGACTCGACGGCCACTGCTCAGGCCGCCCTAGACTCGCAAGCCACTTTGGATAGCGACTCGACAGTTACTGCTCAGGCCGCCATAGACGCACAAGCCACTTTGGACAGCGACTCGACAATCACCGCACAGTCTGCTTTGGATGTGCAGTCCACTCTGAGCGCGGATTCCACCGGCACGGCTTCTGCTGCGATAGCCGACATCGCCCTCGCCACGGCAGAAGCGCAAGCCACCAATGAGATGCAGGCCACCATCGAAGGCGAATTGGCGCAGTTGGCGGCCTTCACCGCCACCGCACAGGCTAACGCGCAAGCCACCATCGACACCGAGGCGTTGAACGTTCAAGCGACTGTAGACTCACAAGCGACTCTTGACGCGCAAGCGGCTACGAATATGGCGGCGGAGGTTCAAGCCGCCGAAACCGCCGTGGTCTCAACCCGTAGCGCTGTACAAGCCGCCGCCTTCCAAGCTGAGACCGCGACGGCCAACGCCCCGACCATCACGCCGGAGCCGAGCGCTACCGCGACAGATGAGCCGACAGCTACGCCAACGGACGAGCCGACTGCTACCGCAACCGATGAACCCACGATCACCGCGACGGATGCACCGAGATCTACCGCCACTGACCAGCCGACGGCCACTTTGACCCTGACGCTGACGCTTGAGCCGACCCAGACGCCATTCGACCCGACCAGCACGCCCATCTCAATCACCGATGTCGTGGCGGAGGCCGCACAAGCCCCGCAGTTCACGCCCGCCGTGGCGCTGATTATCGGGGCGAGCCTGTTGGTGTTGATTTTGGCCGCGCTATTCGTTGTGCGCCGCCGTCGGAACGAATAAATTTAGCGGAAGTTCATCACAGCACAGGGCGAATTGGGTTATGATTCGCCCTGTGTGATTCTGTCCAAAATATGACCGTAAGGATTTTGAGCCATGACTGATGTTGTGATACTTGATGCAGTGCGTAGCCCATTGGGACGGCGCGGCGGCTGGCTGCGCGAGGCGCACCCCGTCCGCTTGGGCGCGCATGTGATTTCTGAACTTTTGGCGCGTACCGGCCTCCCGATTGAGGAACTTGACCATGTGCTGATGGGGTGCGTCAGCCAAGTGGGTGAACAGACCTTTAACCTCGCCCGCAATATCGTGTTAGACGCCGGTCTGCCGTTTAGCATTCCGGCGACCACGCTGGATTTTCAATGTGGGAGCAGTCAACAGGCCGTGCATCTGGCGGCGGCGATGGTCGCCAGCGGTCAGGCCGAGGTCGTGATTGCGGGCGGCGTCGAAAATATGAGCCGCGTCCCGATGGGGTCAAGCCTCGGCAATAGTCAGCCGTTCACCGAAAAGATGATGGACGCCTATAATTTGATTCCGCAGGGTATGGCGGCGGATGAAATCGCCCAACAGTGGGGAGTCACCCGCGCCGAAGTTGACCAAATCGGGTATGACAGCCACAAGAAGGCCGCCCACGCCGCCGCACAAGGCTGGTTCAAGCGCGAAATCGCCCCCATCACAGGGATCGGCGATGACGGCGTACCTTTCACGGTAGAACACGATCAGGGAATCCGCCCGAATGTCGATTTAGGCAAGATGGGGACGCTGCAATCAGCCTTCACCCCAGACGGCGTGACGACGGCGGGCAATAGCAGCCAGATTAGCGACGGGGCGGCGGTGGTCTTGGTGACGACTTCCGCATGGGCGCATAAACTGGGATTGAAACCGCGTGCGCGTATCGTCGCATCGGTGACGGTAGGCAGTGACCCGCATCTGATGTTGACCGGGCCGATTTCAGCGACGCAAAAAGTTTTGGCGCGGGCGGGGATGAGTTTCAACGATATTGACCTGTTCGAGGTCAATGAAGCGTTCGCGGCGGTGATTGCGATGTGGGGGCGTGAGTATAATCCCGACATGAGCAAGGTCAACGTCCACGGCGGCGCAATCGCGCTTGGGCATCCATTGGGCGGCAGCGGCGCACGCCTGATGACGACTCTGTTGCACGCGCTGGAAACGCACGGCAAACGGTTTGGCCTGCAAACCATGTGCTGTGGCGGCGGCATGGGGACAGGCACAATCATCGAACGATTGGATTAACCCTCATGGATGATCGAAATAGAGTTGGCATGAATATATCACCGAGAAATCATGCAAATCCTATTCGTCTCTTCCATCAGATATTCACCCCAATTTGAGGCATGGCACGCCATCCCCTACGGATGAACAATTAATCACCGAATAGACAATGAATCTGTAGGGGCGACCCATGTCGCCCACCTAGATTGTATTGAGGCATGAACATGGACGACTTATTGCAAAAGGCGGCTGATGCGCTCCGTGTCGCTAAACGAGTTTCGGTGTTGTCCGGCGCGGGCGTGAGCAAGGAATCCGGCATCCCGACCTACCGTGAGGCGTTGACCGGCTTGTGGTCAAATTACAGCTTTCAGGAATTGGCCTCGCCGGAAGGATTCCGCCAAAACCCCGGCAAGGTCTGGGATTGGTATACCGAGCGCCGGATGCAACTCAAGACGGTTTACCCCAACCCCGGCCATATTGCGCTGGCGAAATTGGCCGCCCTTGTGCCAGCCCTGACCATCATCACCCAGAATATTGACGACCTGCACGAGCGCGGCGGCAACCATGATGTCATGCACCTGCACGGCAAGCTCAATGAGGTCAAATGCTTCTACAACTGTCAGGGTGAACCGACCCTCGTCAATGAGGATGATTTCGTCCACGGAGAATCCAGTCCGCCGACCTGCCCGCATTGCGGGCGTTGGCTACGTCCGAATGTGGTCTGGTTTGGCGAGATGTTGCCCGTCGGCATGTTCGCCCGCGCTGAGGCCATCGCCGCTGAGAGCGATGTCTTTATCGTGGCTGGCACATCTGGGATGGTGTTTCCGGCGGCGCAGTTGCCCCTCACTGCGAAAGAATCCGGCGCGACGGTCATCGACATCAATCCAGATGCCACCGATTACGATGCCTTTGCCGATATTTCGCTGCGCGGCGGATTTGGTCAAATCATGCCCGCGTTATTTGACCTCGTGAGTCAGGGGCGCTGACCGTGAAGCGCCTTATCCTCAGCCTATTGGCCGCGCTCACCTTGATAGGGTTGTCTGCTCACGCCCAAGACGCGCCGCTAGTGGTCTATCACGCGCTGCGTGATGTGCGCGGCGGGGCGCTGGTGTTCATCAACCCAGCAACGGGTGAGGAACAGCGCCTGTTGGCCTCTGGTGAGCGTTTTACGGCCATGCGCGGCGGCGTTTTATGGTGGGATGGCGCGACCCGTCAGGTGATGTGGGCGACGCCGGATGACAGCCTGATGCGCCTGCATCCGTTTATCCAACCCCGTGAGGGCGACTCTCGGTTAGATTGGGTGATTAGCGACGGCGGGCGGCGAATCTTGTGGACGCTAGTACGCGACGACGCGCCGGGGATTATCAGCACCCAGACATGGGTGGCGGGCGCGGACGGCTCTGAGCGTCGGATGATCTGGGAGGAGACTCGCACCGACGGCCTGCGCGTCAAGCCGGTGGGGTTCTCGCCCGATGGTCAGACCGTCGTGATGGACTATCAACCGGGCGGGTTGGAAAATTTGCTGATTTTTCCGCAGTTTTCTGGCCTGTTCACGTTGGATGTCACGACGGAGTCGCCTGAAATTGAGTTTTTGCCGGGTGAGCCGGGTGACTTTACTGGCGCGGGCGTCAAAGATGGGCGAGTCGTGCGCCTGACCGTGGCCGGAGCATTGGGCGGGTTTGATGTGCGTGTCTTAGATTTGGCGCTCGGACGCGCCCTGACGATTGACGCGATTCGCCTGACCGGATATACGTTGGCGGGCGATGTTTTGGTGTCGCCGGACGGAGATAGCGCGGTCTATACGCTGGTGTCGATTAGCGGCGGGGCGGGCGCGGCGCGGATTGAGTCGGTCTTGGTCAGCGTGGATGTCAGCGGCTTGACCCAAACCACGCTCACCACCCCCCAACCGCGCTTATTGCGCCCTGTGGCTTGGACGCCGGACGGTCAATCTATTTTGTTGATTGACCCCGCGCAGAATGGGACGTGGAAAGTTCGCCGCGATACCGGAAAAATTGAACCCGTGTCCGACCTGACGTGGGTCGGTACAGTCGAAACCGAATAATCCGAAAATTAACGTAGGGGCGACCCATGGGTCGCCCACCATGAGGTAACACGCAATGACCATAACCCCGCAGGCGAAAGTCAAACCGATTTTCGAGGCGCTCCGCCCCATCTACGGCGATTTGATATGGCGGGCGGAAAATGCTTCTGACCCGATGGACGAATTGATTAGCTGTATCCTCAGCCAAAGCACCAGTGATACCAACCGCGACAAAGGATTTTTCGCGCTCAAGGCACGTTACCCGACATGGCAAGCGGTGGTCGATGCGCCGCCGCCGGATGTGGTGGATGTGTTGCGTCCGGCGGGGCTTGCCAACCAAAAAGCGCCTCGGATTCAGGCTGTCCTCGCCCGCATTTACGCCGAGCGCGGCGAATATAACATCGACTTTCTGCGCGATATGCCATTAGAGGCGGCGCGGGCGTGGTTGATGTCGTTTGACGGCATCGGCCCAAAGACGGCGGCGATTGTGCTGTGCTTCTCATTCGGCAAGCCCGCCATCCCCGTCGATACGCATGTCCACCGCGTCAGCGGGCGGATTGGCCTCATCCCAGAGAAAATGTCGGCGGATAAAGCCCACCCGGTCATGGACGCGCTCATCCCAGTCAATTGGCATTATCCATTCCATCTGTATCTGATTTATCATGGGCGCGAGACGTGTACCGCCCGCGTCGCTCACTGCGAACGTTGCCCACTGACGGAGTTATGTGACTACTACGCCGCCATGACTCAGGGCGCACCCAAGCCGCTTAAATCGCCCAATAAAACATAACCGACGCCATGCACATCTTTTTTTCTCCCCACCCAGATGACGCGCCCCTCAGTTGTGGCGGCCTGATTCACCAATTGACGGCGGAGGGTCAGCGCGTCTTGATTGTGACCATCATGGGCGGCGACCCGCCTGCCGACATCCCAGATACCCCGCTGGTGCGCGAATTGCACGCCCGCTGGGGAATCGGCAATCGTCCGTCACAAGTGCGGCGTGAGGAAGATTCCGCCGCCGCCCATATCTTAGGCGCAGATATTCAATTTTTCCCGTTCCCTGATTGTATCTACCGGCGCGGCGCGAATGGCGCGGCGTTGTATCCTGATGGAACGGCGTTGTTCGCGCCCTATAACGCTGGGACGGATTGGCTGCAAGATGCCAGCCTGATTGAGGTGTTCTTAGACGATACGTTGTATCAGGCGGCGCGGCTGTATTTTCCGTTGGCGGTGGGCAATCATGTTGACCATCAACTTGCACATGGTTGGGCGGAACAACTCAAATCTCAGGTCGATGGGGCGGAAATCTGGTTTTATGAGGATTACCCCTACAGCCAGACGCAGGGGGCGCGGGAAGCGGTCTTGAGCAGTTTGCCCCCTCAATCGGTAATCCGGCGCGATATTGTGCTGTCGGCAAGCGACGTTCACGCTAAAATAGAATCAATCCGGTGTTATAGTTCCCAACTCAGCACATTTTGGCCGGATTGGGATGTGATGGCGGCGCAGGTAACAGCATTTTTGACGGCGGGCGGCACACGTTCACCGATGGAAACCTATTGGATAGGGGAGAGGTAGGGTCATGACCGACCTACGTAAATCACGCGAACACCTCAATGCGATGATTCAAGCGGCGCGGGCGGGCGGCACGGTAGATGTCAACCAGCTTGAGATTTTGGGGCGAATGCTCGAAGGGGTGGTGGTTGAGGCTGACCGTACCCGCGCTTCAATGGGCGGCGACTTTCGCCAGTTAATGAGCGAGGGCGCGGAATTTTGGAAGACCGCCATCCACGAACTCCGCACGCCGATGACCAGCATCCGTGGCTATTCGGACATGCTCTCGAATCCGGCGATGGGCGGTCAATTGAACGATATGCAGAGGCAACTTCTGGCCGTCGTCCGTACCAACTCGCGCCGTATGGAGAATTTGCTGTCGGACTTCTCGGTTTTGAATAAGCTACGCGCTGGCGTGTTGCAAATCAAGCCGAAGTTGGACACGTTCAAAAATGTGGCGATGATGGTGCAGAAACGCGCCGAACCGCAAGAAGCCGAATTAGGCCGCGTCCTCAATGTGGACGTTCCGACAGGTTTGCCGATGTTGCAGACCGACGGCGAACATCTCTCGATGGCGGTGCATAAGCTGGTCGAAAACGGGTTGCGCTATTCTCCGGCAGAAGGCGGTCATGTCGATTTGACGGCTGCTGCTGACGGGTCAACCGTCGTCATTAGCGTGTCGGATAACGGCATCGGCATGACGCCAGAAGAAATCACAAAACTAGGCAAGCCGTTTTTCCGGGCAGACCACGATGCCGTGCGCGCTTATAAGGGCAGTGGCCTCGGTGTTGCCATCGCCTATATGTTGATTGCGTCGCTGGGCGGGCAAATCCGGGTCGAAAGCACCCCCGGCAAGGGGACGCGCTGGATTATCCGCATGGCGGGCATGGGCGTCCGTTAACCAGAGTGATGCGTTTTGAGTGATGCGTGGGAAAAACAGGATGCTGTGTTTTCCCACTCAACACCTTGAGATGGGTATTTCGTAGGGGCGACCCGTCGGGTCGCCCGCCTGAAAATCATCTATCAACCTGTTTAAGGAATCACCCGATTGTTCAGCATCTGATTGGCGGCCTTGACCAACCGACGTAATTCGTCCTCTAGGTCGGGCGTGATGTCGTCCATGATGGCGGCATCGCGCAGCAAATCGCGGGCGTCGCGTAGCGCGTTCTGACCCTGCCGTACCTTTTTGAGGGCGGCACGCATCTGGTCACGGGCTTGGCGGCGGCTAGGGGTGTTATCGACGCCGGGGGCGTCCCATCCGTGCAGCGCCGCGACTTTTTGCAGGTCTGTAGCGAAATCGGCGGCGGTAGCATATTCTTGTCCCGCGCCGCGCTGCAACAGGTCTTGTAGGGCTTGGCTTAGGCTGGGTTCAACCCCAAAATCGAGATGCGCTATCCCCTGATACCGCGCCTCAACCTCAGACATGCTGCTGGGCTGGGCGCGTAAACTGCCGGTGATGGCCGAAATGCCGGTGAAGGCCGGGTATAAGATGCCGACGCATAAGCTCCGCAAATCGGCGCGATAGTGGTTGGCGTCATCCGACTGACCGTTCAGCAAGCGCGAACTGTTCAGGTCGATGATTTGCAGCCGCGCCCCGTCCCAATACACATGCTCTAGTTTGTGGTCAAGGTAGACGATTTTCTGCGCGTGCGCCAACTGTAGGAACTGGGCAAACTGAGTCGCCAGCGCCAGACCTTCCTCACTGGGCAGACGCCAGCGCGTACCGGGTTGGTTCGGCTTCATCAGGTACAATAGGTTATTGGCGCGGGGGAGGTCTTCTAACGCCAGATATGGACGCCAACTTTTTTGGGCATATTCGGCGGCGGCTTGGCTGAATGCCTTGACCTGTGTGCCGAACGACACGATTTCACCAGTACGCGGCGCTTCCTCGCCCGATTCGACATAGCCGCAGTCTAGCAACTTGACGATGGCGGGGCTGGCAGCCAACCGGCCTAAGAGGTCGGCTTCACTGGGGAAAGCGCGATATTCCCAACGCATATCGCCATCTGGCGACAAGTGTTCGGGGCGCAGCACTTTAAACGCAGCCGTTTTTCCGGTACGTTTATCGGTTGCCGACAGCACGCGCGCATAGTGGCCGAGGGCGAATGTATCCACAAAGTCCGCGAGGCGGTAGACATCTTGCAGCGGAGTCGTCATAATCTAGGAGACCAACCCACCTTTAATGTGGGACAAAAGTTAAAACATCATAGGCAAATGAGGGTAACATGTTTGCCGAAGGTGCGATAGGGCGCTTTCTAATCACCAGTTTTGCATATTACAAAGCCGTAAACGTTGCCGAGAACCGTATCTGGGTTACAATAACATCACAATATGTGTTTTAAAGGTCGTCGTATGTCCAATCCGCAGTGGAACGTGATATTGAACTGCGATGCCCAATCCAGCACTGGGCGTCTTCGTGAGATTAACGAGGACTCGGTACTGCTCTGGGCGCGTGAACACGTCGCGTTGGCTGTCGTTGCTGACGGGATGGGCGGGCATATCGCTGGCGAAGAAGCCAGTCGGGTGGCCGTCGAAATGATTTATCAGGCGATGCGTACCGAGGAATTGGAACGCGCTGGCCCTGACGATGCGGAAAATGTCTCTCCTGATGCGTTGTATTGGCGGATGCGGGATGTGATCACCGGGGCGAATCGTGCGATTGTGCGGTTGGCCGACGAACACCCACAACTCCGGGGGATGGGGACGACGGTGACTCTCGCCTTTGTGCAAGGGCGACGGGTCGTGATTGGGCATGTCGGCGACAGCCGCGCCTATCATGTACGTGCCGCCACCAGCACGATGGATCAAATCACCGTAGATCACAGTTTTGTCGAGGCGATGATTGCGGCTGGGCATATCACCCGCGCCGAGGCTGAAGAACACCCGATGAAGCATGTCCTTTACCGCGCCTTAGGTCAGGGGTTGGAACTGGACATCGACATTTATGAGGCGTACCTCGAAACCGGTGACCGTCTGGTGTTGTGTTCCGATGGCTTGACGCTGCATGTCACTCCCGATGAAATCGCCGAAATCGCCTTGTCAGATACTTCGCCAGAAGTTGCCTCGCGCAAGTTGATTGAACTCGCTAACTTGCGCGGCGGGCGCGATAACATCACCGTTATCGTGATTGTGGCGGAAGACCCCTCCGAGACCAACAGCGAGCCGAGAATGGTGGTGCGGGGGCGTACAGGCGGCGGTACTGGGCAACTTTCCAGCAACTATAATCCGTTCGCATCGGGCGACTCGCAACTGCCGTTTCCAATTGATGATGCAGATCCGTATCGTTAGGCGTTGACCTACGATTGGAGTGTGATATAATCATCTGTATATTGGGGCGTCGCCAAGTGGTAAGGCAGCGGACTTTGGATCCGCTATTCGTTGGTTCGAATCCACCCGCCCCAGCAGTGCGTCAAATTCACCTTCGCAGAACAGCGCAACTTCCCGATCTGCCAAGTGGTCAGCACCGTACAAACCGTTGACGTTGCCGCCTTTGATCTGCTGGTATTTCGGTGTTCC
>DAOTTP010000049.1:0-26989 GCA_034437835.1 Anaerolineae bacterium
ACCCCGCCCAAGCGCGAGATGATGTCGGTCACGTTGCGGATGTTCTGACCGCCTAATTGTTGGACGAGCGCCGTCGTCACCACCCCCAACAGCACGAATACCAGCGTGAAGCCCAAGACAAACGCGACGCCGTGCAGCAGCAGCCCAAAGCGTGACGACAGCGCCCGCCCTTGTAAAGCCGCGCTACCGCCCGCGCCGACCCTCACTTGCGCATCCACCGCCTGCCCCATCCGTCCACCCAAATAACTGATATAGGCCGGGACGAGCGGCAGCACGCACGGCGACAAAAACGAAATCAACCCAGCGAGGAAGGCAATCCCTAGCGAAACATCTATCATCTCAGCCCATCCAAAATCCAACACATCTCTAAGCTATAGGACAGTATCATAGACGAACAAGCTTACCTGTCTATGATAGCTTGTCAGAAACCAAGCCCATCGCCACTAAGTTATGCCTTTTGACACACCCGCTTATATGACAGATGTCTGAGGGAGCGATGAGTCTGACAAAGGTTTGTTTTGTTTGAAACAGGTTTCATCTCGACCATTTCAATGCACGGTGTGGCGCGGGATGTTACAATGGTATTTATCCATCCTATCTGTGTTTTATCCACGGGGCGCGATTTTATATGAGCAAAGGCCGTATTCTGGTGGTCGAGGACGACCTCGACATCCAATTCATGCTCAAATTTTACTTCACCGGTCAAGGTTACGAGGTCGAAGCTGTAGACCACGGCAAAGAAGCGCTTGCCGTGTGCCGCCGTCAGCCGCCCAACCTCCTCATCCTTGACATCATGTTGCCGGATATGGACGGGTTTGAGGTCTGCCGCGAACTGCGGACGAACAACCGCACCAAATACATCCCAATCATCTTCCTGACACAGCGCGACGAGCGCAGTGACCGTCTGAGCGGGTTGGAATTGGGCGCGGACGACTATATCACCAAACCGTTTGATGTGGACGAACTCGGTCTGCGGGTGGCGAATTCTATCCAATCCGCCAACCAAATCGCGGAAATCGACCCGCGCAGCAAGCTCCCGACAGGTCGCCTGATTGAAGACCACTTGCGCGGCTTGATGCGCTCCAGCAAACAGTGGGTCTATATCGACGGCAAAGTCCAGAACTTCGACGCCTTCGCCGATGTTTACGGATTCGTGGCGGCGGACGAACTCATCCGCTTCACGGCCTCGCTCTTGAGCGAAATCATCGAGCAGCAAGGGTCGCCAAATGATTACGTGGGGCATCCGGGGCGCGATAACTTCGTGATTATCACCCACCTTGAAGACGCACGCCGTCTGCAAGAAGAAATCACCGCACGCTTCGCCAAAGATGTGAAGCAGCATTATTCGTTCATTGACCGCGAACGCGGCTATATCCTCGTGCCGGACACGCTCGGCGAACGCCGGGTGGAGTTGATGGGCTTGGCGCTGGGGGCAGTCGGCACGCAGACGCACCGTTTCGCAGACATCCGTGAAATCACCGAATTGGCGGCAGAAGACCGCCGTCGTCGCCTGTCGGGATTGATTGATACCGACGACACGCCGCTTCAAACGTCGTGGTAAGACATACTATCATCGGCTAGGGGCGTAGCAGCAGAATAAGGTCAAGCTATGAATGTGGCGCTGGTACTTTTTTTAGGTGGGGTGGTCGTGACGTTGTGGCTGTTCTTCTGGACACGACAGCGCTCACTCGACACGGATACCACGCGACTGGGCGAAAATGATGCCCAGCCCGAAGCAGTCATTATCCTGCGCGGGTTGGGGCAAGTCGTCCACGTCAACGAAACCCTACGCCAATGGCTGGGGTCTGATGATGTGCTGCCTGATGTAGAGCAAATCGCCCGGCAAATCCGCCCCGCCGATAACTTCTTCAATTTGTTGGCAGGCAAACCCAACGCCACCTTCCAGATTAACCAGCGATGGGTCGAAGCCAGCGCCGTCGATACGCCACAAGAGGGTCAGCATCACCGCACCATCATCTTGCGTGAGGCGGGTCGCTCTGGCGCATCAGCCACCCCCGGCCAACTAGACTTCACCCGCGCCTTCCGAATCCTGAACCAGACGGCGGAACTCGCCGACATCACTGCTGGCGTCGAACCGACCCTCCAAGCCCTCTTAACGGTGCTACACACCGCCATCCCCTTTGACGGCGGCGAAATTAACCTGTACAGCGAAGACGGTCAAGCCTTGCGCCCGATGGCGTGGTTTGGCGACGCCCGCTACTTGGTCGAACTGTATGAGCGTGGCGGCCTGTATCCGCTAGAAGGCGGCATCACCGGCTGGCTATTGAAGAACCGCAAGCCGCTCATCCTCAACAACAACGCCGAAATCGCGGCCTTTAAGCCATTGGTAGCGGATTTCCCCTATCAAAGCGTGCTGGGTGCGCCCTTGACCCTCGGCGCACAAATCCTCGGCACAATTGAATTGGCATCTGAGCAGACCAACGCCTACACCACCGCCGAGTCGACCCTATTATTCGCCCTGAATGAAGCCCTCGCAGGCGTGATTCAGGACTCGCAAGAATACGCCGCACAGGTCAAGCGCGTTGAGGACATCGCCAGCCTTCAGGCGCTTGTCGAAGAAGCCTCTAGCCGTAGCGAATCGCGTTCAGAAAATGTGTACGGCATGTTGGCGCAGCGCGTGGCCGAACTCGCCAATGCGTCCATCTGCGGCATCTTACTCTACGATGAGGCCAAGTCTGGCCTCGTCGCGCAACTGCCGTTCCACGGCTTGCCTGACGCGCTCTCGCGCACGCTGTTCGTCCCCCTACCCGGCGGAAGCAGCGCCCGCGACATTTTCGAGCGCCAATCGTATTGGATGAGCGGTGAGCTAGACGATGAACCCCTCGCCCAAGAGATGGGCTTAGGCGGCGTGATGGCGGCCTTTGGGCTGCGGGATACATTGTGGGTTCCGCTACAAATCAGCCGTGAGCGACTCGGCATGTTGGCGGTTTTCAATAAGCAACGCGGCGAGTTCACCACCCGCGATGTGCAGAACCTGAAGGCCGTCGCCGCCCAAGCTACCGTCGTGGTCGAAAGCATCCGCCTGTTCTCGCGTGAGCAACGACTTGACGCCGAACTTGAAGGCTTGCAGCAGATGACCTTCGCCATCGGCACACTCAGCGCCGAGGGCGACTTCTTCCGCGAACTGACCAACCGTATCGCATCGCTGATGAAGGTGCGTTCGTGCGTCCTGCTCCTCCTAGAACCCTCCGGCACACGGCTTCGCGCCCAAGCACCGGCCACCGGTTTCGATGACGCGCTGGTCGCCCAATACACTATCGAATTTGCGCCGGGAGAGGTCTTTCAGGCGCTATGGGAAGAGTCGGATAGCTGGTTCACCAACAACGTCCAGACCAGTGCGCTGGTGATTGCCTCTGGCATTGATGACACCTTCGCCCGCGCCGGGATTCAGCGCACGATGTTCGCCAGATTAAGTATGCGCGGCGCACAGACCGGCGTCATCCAAATTTCTGACCCGTTGGACGAGCGCGATTTCGACGACGGCGACGCCCGCTTGCTCACCATCTTCTCGACCCAAGCCGCCACCATCCTAGAGAACGCCCGCCTATTCCGCGAAATCCAACAAGCCAGCACCCGTGCCAACAACCTCCGCCGCATCGCAGAGATAGCGGGCGGGATGACCCGGCTTGAGGACGACGCCCGCCCATTGCTCAAGGCCATCGCCGAATACACCGGCAGCCCAAGCGCTTTCATCAGCATCCTAGAAGGCACGGGCAACCTCGTCACCACGCCGGAACGCGCTTATGGCATCGACCTCAAGGCTATTACCTCGCAGAACATCTACGGCCCCAACTTCCAATATTCCGTCGTGATGTCGCGCAAACCGTATTTAGGCAACGATGTCATGAATGACCCTCGCGTGCTGCCGGAATACCACCAAATCGCAGAAAATCTTGGCCTGCGTAGCGCGGCGATGGTGGCGCTGGTGGTTGGAGACCGCAGCCTCGGTGAATTAGGCATCGCCAACCGCGAACGCCCGTATGACAACTCTGATATCGAGGCGCTGATCAGCATCGCCGCGCAGGTTTCGGCCTCAATTGACCGCGTATTGCTGTATCAAGCCACCGGCCAGAACCTCGCCCGACGCCTTGAGGAACTAGACGCCATCAGCCGCGTCTCCAACGAACTGACGCTGACGGTAGACTTTGACCAGATTTTGAACGTCATCCGCCGCGAGGCGCTCCGCGCCACCAACGCCAGCTACAGCACTATCGCACTGCTCAAACCGCCCAGTGAATGGCTCGACCCGAACCAGCCAGTATTGGCGCGACGCATCGGCGGCCTACGTGATACCGTCAGCCTCGACCAGATTACCGATGTTGAACTCCACGCGATTGAGTTGGGCGCACAAGCCTTCGTGATTGAGGACTTCGCCACCCACCCCGACTTTGAACCCGTACCGCGTGATGCGCGTTCGGCTATCGCGGTGGCGGTGCTGTATATCGACACCGTTGTCGGCGTGATTTACCTCTGGGATCAAGCCCCCGGCAAATTCGACCAAGACTCGGCCTCGTTCTTGCTCCAACTGGCGACCAAAGCCTCGCTGGGATACGGCAACTACGCCCGCTTCCAAGAGCAGCGCGAACGCTCGGACTCGCTGCGCCAGCGCGTTGACCAACTCAACCGTATCTTTGAACTCAGCACCCTGCTCTCTAGCAGCACCAACGCCTATGAACTGCTGGAAGCAGTGGCTTATAGCGTCCAGCAGTCGGTGGGCTATGACCAAATCGTGATGCTATTGGAGGAGGACAACCTCCTCATCCACCGCGTCGCACAGGCCGGTCTGCCGCTGGATAGGTTTGAAGCCAGCCGCGTTCACACCATCAGCATCGAGGACTTCCAAGCCGCGCTCACGCCCGAATATCAGGTCGAGGGTAGCTCGGTCTATCTGTTGACCAATGAGACGGCTACGACATGGCGCACCGGCGATTTGGCGAACGTGTTGGAAATGCGTTACGACATTATGCCGATATTCCCGCCGGAAGAAGCGCCCAATATGTGGCGTGACGGCGATGTGTTGGTCGCCACCATGATTGGCTCAACCGGGCGCTTGCTGGGCGCGATTGTGCTTGACCGCCCAATCAACGACAAACGCCCTGACCGTAGCACCGTCGAATTGTTGGAAATCTTCGCCTATCAAGCGGCCAATGCCGTAGAATCGACCCGCCTGTACACGCAAGCGGTCAGCCTGCGCGTCCTTAACGAGAGCGTCATCAACTCCATCCAACAGGGCATCGTCGTGTTGGATAAGAAGGCCAATATCCTAACGGTGAACAAGCCGCTACTGGATACCGGCTGGAGCAGTGATGCAATCGGCCAGTCGTTCGAGGCGTACCGCCCGATTCTGGGCGAATTGTTGGGCGGCGCAATCGACTCGGTTTTGGCGGGCGGCTTGCCCTACGAAATCGACAATCACATGCTGGTTAACGAGACCGGCAAACAACAGACGGTCAACCTGTATGTCTATCCACTGACCTCCCCTGACGGCAAGAACGGCGCAGTCGTTTTGATTGAAGACATCACCGAGCGTAGCCGACTGGAAGAGGCCATCCAAGTCCGCGCAGACCAACTTTCCGCGCTGACCGAGGCTTCTAACGTCGTGACCGCATCGACGGAGCGCAAAGAGGCGATTTTGGCCGCGCTGATTGAGATGCGGAAGTTGCTGACCTTCGACAACATGAGCATCTGGCGGCGCAGCGGCGCGACCCTGACCCTAGAGGCCGCTTCCGGCGCAGCGCTCAGCCACTTGCACGGCGAGATGAACCAGATTAACGATACGGGCGACATCAGCCGCCTACGGCTGCACGATTACCCCGCCTTACGCGCCGTGACCGATACGCAGATGCCCATCGTCGTCCACCGCACCTCATCCGGCGACACGATGGAATATTCTCCACTGCCGTCGGGGTCGGAAAAAGCGCTGTCGTGGATGGCCGTCCCGATGGTCAATCAAGGCAACGTGGCCGGGATTATAATGCTGTCGTCCACCCAGTCGGACGCCTACGACGCACGCAGTGACCAAAACATCGCCTTCGCCTTCGCTTCGCAAGTCGCTAATGCCGCCGCCAACGCCGAACTGTTCATGCAAGCATTCGAACGTACCAACGAAATGTCTACCCTCTTAGAAGCGGCACAGGCCACCGCCGCCTCCCAAGACCTCGACTCACTGTTGCACATCATCCCCGGCCTGATGTTCTCGGTCATCGAGATGGATCAGTGCGTGGTGATGCTCTGGAACGAAATCGAAAACACGGTTGAGGTCATGCAAGACATCAACCGCCACAACGACATCGAGCGCCTACGTGCCATCGGGCAAACCTACAATCTCGCCAAATTCCGTGGCAAGCAGCAAGCCCTCAAAAACGGCGACCCAGTGGTCATGAAGGCCAGTGATGATGTTGACCAATGGGGCGACGACTATACCGAGATGATTGCCCGTGGCGAGAGTCAGCGCCTCATCATCCCCTTGACGACCTCAGACGGGGCGCTGGGCTTGGTGCAGATGGAATTGTATATGGAGCAGCCGCGCCGCCTGAGCGCCCAGAACCTCCGCATGGCGCGGGCGTTGGGCGGTCAAATCGGCGTCGGTATCCAGAACACACGCTTGACCCACGAGATGTCTAACATGGTGTCAGAATCGTTCGCGCTCAACGACTTGTCGCAGACCCTCAGCCGCGCCCTCAATGTCGATGAGATGATGGCGACCATGCGCCAGCAACTTTCGCAGGTGCTAACCGCCTCCGAGTTCTACATCGCGCTCTATGATGAGCCGTCCAAGACCGTCAATTTCCCTGTAGCGGTGCGTGCTGGACGCACGCTGACCATCCCATCACGCCCGCTGGCGAATGATGAGATTTCATCGGTCATCCGCAACAACCGCATGATTTCAATTGGCGCAGACTACTTCACGCCGGATGAATTGCGCCGCAACCTCGGCATTACGATGGGCGAGGAAGATTACAAAAGTTACCTCGCCATCCCCGTCACCATCGGGCCAGATGTCTACGGCGCAATCGCTCTGCGTGATAGCTACCGCACCCGCGCCTTCTCGCTCAACGACCAGCGCGTGGTGCAGACCGTAGCCTCGCAGTTGGCGACGGTCATCCAGAACAATCGCCTGTTCAATCAGATTAGTTCGCTGGCGGAAGACCTCGAAAAACAGGTCGTCGCCCGCACGCAAGAACTTGAGGACGAGCGTGACCGCCTGAATACGCTGTATCAAATCACGTCGGAACTGTCCCGCACGCTGGATATGGGTCAATTGGAGCGCCGTGCGCTGGGCATGTTGGTCAAGGCCGTCACCGCTGACGACGCCCTGCTGATGCGCTTCGACGCCATGACTGATGAACTGACCGCCTCGGCGATATTCAATCCGTTGACCAGCGACACCACCACCCACCCCGGCGAACAAATCGGGCGCTGGTTGGTGGAAAACGAAGTCGAAATCACTATCCCTGACCTGCACAAGTGGCCGCACTACGATACCAAAGCCCCCGGCGCGAAAGTCTGGCGCAGCGCGATGGCCGCCACCCTACAGGCCAGCGACGGCGACGCGATTGGCGCATTGGTCATCCTCAGCCGCAAGACTCGCGCCTTTGACGACTCGGCCTCGCGGTTGCTGACCGCCGCCGCCAACCAAGTGGCCGCCGCCATCAATAACGCGCAGCTCTACTCGCTCATCCGCGACCAAGCGCAACGCTTAGGCGTCATGCTCCGCAACGAGCAAGAGGAAGCTGAAAAGAACCAAGCCATCCTCGACTCGATTTCGGACGGCGTTATCTTGTCCGACGCTGATGGGCGCGTCATCGTGACAAACCCCGCCGCCCAACGGATGCTCAAACTCAGCGCCGATGAATTGATTGACCGTTCGCTGTCGCAATTCAGCGGCTTATATGGCGGCAGCATTCAAGCATGGATTGAGAACGTCCTGACCCACAGCAAGAGCGCACAATCCGCCGCTGAGGAAATCAGCCTAGAGGTGCGTCTGACCCTAGAAGACTCGGTGCTTGCGGCGCGTATGTCGCCGGTATCTAACGAAGGGCGCTTCATCGGAATGGTGTCTGTGTTGCGTGACATCACCCGTGAAGTTGAGGTTGACCGCATGAAGGCGCAATTCGTCGCCAATGTCAGTCATGAGCTACGCACCCCGCTGACGCCGATTAAGGGCTTCACCGAGATGATGATGATGGGCGCACTTGGGCCGGTCAATGACCCGCAGCGCAATACGCTGGGCATGATTAAGGACAACGTTGCCCGCCTGACCGTCTTGGTTGACGACATCCTCGACATCAGCCGCATCGACGGCGGCAACGACGCCCTACGCTTGATTGATGTCGATGTCACACAGGTGGTCAATGAAGCGGTAGACAAACAGCGCAACCGCCCGCAGCACAAAGACAAGACTCGCCACATCACGCTGGACTTGGACACGGTGCTGCCCAGCATCCAAGGAGATCGTACCAAATTGGGACGAATTTTCGGTAGCATTGTCGATAATGCGTTCAATTACTCTCAGGACGGTGGTACTATTCATGTAGGTGCGCGGTTGGATGCGGAGCGCGTGGTCGTCAGCGTGACCGACAGCGGCGTCGGCATCCCAGAGAAATATCGCGAAGCCGTCTGGAAGAGATTCCAGCGCATCGAAGAACACGCGCTCAAACTGGAAGTCAGTGGCACAGGTTTGGGGCTGTCGATTGTGAAAGAGATGGTCGAAATGCACCACGGCGATGTCTGGTTTGAGAGTGAAGTTGGCGTTGGCACAACCTTCTACGTCTCGCTCCCGCTGGTTCAGCCCGGGCAAGCCGTCACGGTTGGAGATTAATAGGCACCCATTATGGCGCATATTTTGATTGCGGAAGACGAACGCGACATCCGAGAGCTGCTCACCATCACCCTAGCGGTCATGGGCGAACATCAGGTCACGCCCGCGAGCGACGGAGAGGAAGCCGTCCGGCTGGCTCAAGAGGTCATGCCGGACATGATTTTACTCGACATGCGGATGCCCAAGATGGACGGGCTGCAAGCGTGTCGGGCGTTGAAAGCAATACCGGGAGTCAGTTCAATCCCGGTGGTAATCTTGTCAGGGCGAGGATTGGACGATGAGGTACAGGCCGGGTTAGACTCTGGCGCTGTGTCCTATATCGTCAAACCCTTTGCACCGGATGAACTGCTCGCGGAAATCAATAATCTATTGGCACGGGTCGGATGAGCGCAATCACTTTAGGCGGCGATTTGGTGCATTACGAGGTACTAGGCCGAGGCCGTACCGTCCTACTCTTACATGGGTGGGTCGGGTCATGGCGCTACTGGGTTCCCGTGATGCAACAACTTCACCTTAAATACCGCGTTTTCGCGGTGGATCTGTTTGGTTTTGGCGATAGCGCCAAAAACCCCCGGCGCTATACGCTGGATGAACAAGTACGGATGCTGGTGCAGTTCTTGCAAAGCATCCAACAGAAAAAGGTCGCGGTAGTCGCGCACGGCCTCGGTGCATGGGTGGCAGCCGAGATGGCTCGCCGCGCCCCTGAGACCGTCGCCAAGATGCTGCTGATTTCGCCGCCACTGTTCGATCCCGGCGACCTCGCTACCCGGCCAGTGCCAGTGCGCCCGCCCTCTCTCCCTACGGCGGATGACACAGATCGCACCATCTATAACACAGAGCGCCCGCTCACCGAAGACCACCCGCTGGCCTCGATGGGGCGCGGTGGCTATGCCGAGGATGCGGTAGAACGCCGCGCCCCCGACCCCGATAGCATGGGGTATGCAGACCCAACCATCCCCAACGCCCGCTTGATTAACCGCGCCAAGTTGGAAGAGGCCGCCCGCGCCCTCGCCGCGATGCGTGCCGCAGACAACACCGCCGTCAAGCCCAATGAGGATAACCCGCTGTATAAGCGGCTGTACGGCCAAGACCCCAGCGGCCTGCTCAACCGCAGTATGCGCCGCACCGATGTCCAATACGAGAAGATGGTACAGGACGTGGCGCGTACTGATGCCCGCGTACTCATCCAAATGGCGACCTATTACGACGCCGGAAACGCGCTCGATGCACTGCGCGTGTCGTCAATGCCGACCATGATTGTTCACGGCACAGAAGACCCCATCATCGACCCCCCCAACGAGTCGGTCTGGAACTATCTGACGCACGAAAAAGAAGAGTTGTGCGTCCCCGTACCGCTGTCGTGTGGGCATTTCCCGATGTTCGAGTACGACGCCTTCCCACGTCTGCTGAACGGTTTCCTAGACGCCCCAGACATCAGCAATCTGGAAATCAAAGAGCGCTGGCGTCGCCGTTCACGGTAAAAAACAAGTGGGAAGTGATGAGTGATGAACATGTTAGACACACTTCCCCATCTATTATGCCCATCTATTTAGAAAGCACGGTTAACTCACCCTTATGGACGCGCTGATTTTCGCCAATGGCGAAGCACAAGACGGCCCGGCAGTCCGCCGGTCTTTTGAAAACCTCGAAAATCCGTTGGTCGTGGCTGCCGACGGCGGTGCGCGCAATGCCGCCCTTTTCGGCTATACCCCAGCCGTCGTGCTGGGCGACCTCGACTCGCTAGACAGTTACGAGGCAGACCGTCTTGAAGAAAACGGCACGACCATCCTGCGCTATAGCGCGGAAAAAGACGAAACCGACCTCGAATTGGCGCTAATGTACGTCGCCAAACAAGAGGTCAAGCGCGTGGTGATTATCGGCGGGGTCGGCGGGCGACTCGACCAGACCTTTGCCAATGTCTATCTGTTGGCGCTGCCTGATTTGATCGAGCGCGAGGTTATGCTGGTGGCTGGCAGCCAAACCGTGCGCGTATTACGCCCCGGCAGAAACATCATCCGCGGCGAAGTCGGGGACACGCTCTCGCTGATTCCGCTGGGCGGCCCCGCCTTGGGCATCAGCACGGCTGGGTTGTACTATCCGCTAAAATCCGAGCCGCTACGTTTTGGACAAGCACGCGGAATCTCTAACGTCCTGACCCACCCCAACGTGCAAATCCAGTTCAATACCGGCTTGCTCTTGATGATTCACAGCATCGGGCGCGCATGAGTGTCCCCGTCCTGATCGAAAAACGTGACCACATCGGGCGCGGTGTGTTGAATTACGCCGGAACGGTGGTCTATCAGACGGCGGATACCTTGTGCGTCGAGTCGTTTTTTGACCGTGATATGCCCAGCCCGTATGTGCACGTCAACGCCGGAGACCGCACGGTAGAGTGGTTTTATACAGACCATTGGTACAATATCTTTGAGTATCATGATGTCAGCGACGATCACCTCAAGGGGTGGTATTGCAACATCACGCGCCCCTCGCTGATTCAGCACACCGATGACGGATTGGTGGTCGCATGGGATGATCTCGCGCTGGATGTGTTCATCCACCCCGACGGGCGTTTTTTGCTGTTGGATGAAGATGAACTGGCCGAGTTAGCCCTCTCCGCCGAGGATGTAGCGAACGTCTGGGCGGCGGTAGAGCAAATTCGGGCGCTCGTGGGTCAACACGCCGCGCCATTTGAAAAAATCCCATAAAATCTCGTCGTAGAGGCGCACCGCGTTGCGCCCCAAAATAAATGATTGTAGGGGCGACCCGGTGGGTCGCCTATCCCTCCCGCCCGAAAAAATAATTATACGGAGAACCCCAATATGTCGATGATGATTGAAACCCGCGATTTGGTAAAACGCTTCGGCAAATTCACCGCGGTTGACGGCCTGACGCTGAACGTCCCCGCCGGTTCGATTTATGGCTTCTTGGGGCCAAACGGCGCGGGCAAAACCACCACCATGCGGATGCTGACCACCCTCACGCAGCCGTCCTCTGGCGAGGCGTTCATCAACGGTCATTCGGTGGTCAAAGACCCCATCGCCGTCCGCCGCGCCATCGGCTATATGCCGGACGAATTCGGCGTATATGACGACTTGCGCGTGTGGGAATACTTGGACTTTTTCGCCGCGTGCTATGACATCCCCGAAGGCGAACGCCGCCGCCTGATTAACGACCTTTTGGCGCTGGTAGACCTGACCGGCAAGCGTGATGAGATGGTCGATAAACTCAGCCGAGGCATGAAGCAGCGCCTATCGCTCGCCCGCACATTGGCGCATGACCCGTCGGTGTTGATTCTGGACGAACCGGCCTCCGGCCTAGACCCACGCGCCCGCATCGAAATCCGCGAGTTGATGGTCGAGTTGGCGAACATGGGCAAGACCATCTTCTTCAGCACGCACATCCTCGCCGATGTCGAGACCATCTGCACGCATATCGGCATCGTTGAGGCCGGTAAATTGGTCATGCAGGGCAGCATGGACGAACTCAAAGCCCGCTTGATGCCCCACCGTGAAATCGTCGTAACGGTCAAGGATGACGAGGCGGCGCAGGCCGTCAAACATGCCGCCAGCGCCGTGATGGGCGTCCTCGGCGCAGAGGTCTTGCCGCCTAAGAGTGGGCGCTCCCGCGTGCGCGTCGATTATCAGGGTGAGGATGAGGGCGTTGCGGCGCTGAATCAGGCGTTGATGCAGGCTGGCGTACAAGTGCTTGGCTTCAATGAGGAAATCCGCGACCTCGAAAGCGTGTTCATGAAGGTCACGCAGGGAATCGTGAGTTAAATTATATCCAACACGGGCTATCAGTACGCAACGGATTCCGCGCTGGAGACCGCTTCTGGCTCGTCCCATCGTTCGAGGTCTATTGGTTCGATGAAATGATCGCCACCTGTTACGCAGGGGATTTCGTGTGCAATTTCGAATTGCCCGGAAGCGGCGACGGCTGAGAATGGGGTTGGCATCATCTGGCACAAGGAGAAAGGTGCAAGCGAGTCGAACTCGATTCTTGTAGCTTGCACCTCATCTCTTGGTTATTCCTCGGCGCGGTGGAAAAACAGGCTGACGGTAATCACGGTGAAGGCCACCAGCGACATCAGCGGGATGGTGATAAAACCGTACAGGTTAATCCAGCGGATGGTGCAAGATACCGCCCCCACCGCACACACGCCCTCCTCGACCAACCCATAGGTCATGGCGCAGTGATATAGCGCAATCAAGAAGCCAATCACGCTCACCGGCAAGGCATAGGCGCGTACATTCTTATCATCGCGCTTGAGGATACCCACGCCCAAAATCGCCACCAGCGGATACATGGCGATGCGCTGATACCAACACAGCGGACACGGCGGGAACAACATCACTTCACTAAAATACAGGCTGCCGGACATCGCTATCACCGCCTGTACCCATGCCAGATGCAGCAAGGTCGGGCGGATTAGGGCGCGGGTTTTAGGCGCATTCGACGTGAGATTCATCATGCTTGTGTAATCCCTTCACATAAACAGCAAAATAGAGTCTAAACTAAATGGTAACTACTCAGCCATCATTTCTTCCCTCAATTTGATGATTTAGAGCATCAAATTGGCTGAAGTTCGGGGAAATTCCTCCCTCAGATGATTGGACTGAGTACCGGTTAAAACCTCGTTTTCCCCTCAAATAGGGGCTGAGTAGTTACACTAAATGATAAAACAATCGGATGTTTCATCGTAGTGACTGGTTTCCTATCTGGATGGGGACAGATGTCACGTTTGCCGAGGTTCTAAGGTTTGAATCCCTTTAACCAAGTGGTTTGTCATGAAACATGCGATACACTATGTGGTTGACTGAAGGGAATTTCCGGCATGGATGTGTTCGTTTCATACTCACGACGCGATCTCGATTTCACGCACATCGTCGTCCAAAAACTTAAAGATGCTGGGCATGAAGTCTGGGTCGATTGGGAGGACATCCCGTACTCATCCGACTGGTGGAAAGAAATCACCCGTGGGATGGATGCTTGTCAGGCTGTGGTGGTGGTCGTCACCCCGGACAGCCTGCGCTCGGACGTATGCAACAAAGAAATCACCTATGCCCGTGGCAGCAACAAACGCCTAATACCCGTCCTCCACCGCGACATCAACGAACCAGAGATGATGACCTATTGGGTGGAACAGAAATGGGAAAAAGACGCCAAGATTAACTGGGAATTGGTACGCGCCCATAATTGGCTGTTTTGTCGCACTGAGGACGAATACGAACGCGCCTTCACCAGCCTGCTCGACACCATCGCCCGTGACCCCGAAAACACCCACTACCACACCCGCTTGTTGGTACGCGCCCGTGAGTGGCAAAACAGCGACAAACCCGGCAAAGGCCGTGATGAAGGGTTGCTCTTACGCGGTGAAGACTTGCGCCAAGCCGAAAGTTGGCTGCAATTCAACCGCGTCCAAGAGCCGCGCCCGACCCCCCTACACTCAATATATATCGGCGCAAGCGCAGCCCTCCGCACCCAAGAGGAAACCCGCGCAGCGTCGCAAAGCAGCCGCCTACGCCGACTCGTCGCCGGTCTATCGGTGCTGTTGATATTTGCGTTGATCTCCGGCGCATACGCCATCAACCGGTCAGATTTTGCCGAACGCAGCGCGATGACCGCCATCCACGCCGAAGCGAACTCCAACGCCATCGCCGCTACCGCCCAAGCCAATCTGTTAGAGGCGTGGGAGGCGCAAGCGCTCTACCGCGCTGACCGCGCACAAGGTGAGATGGATCGACAGCAACCGCAAGGAGCGCTACTGTTGGCGCTAGAATCGTTGGAAAATATCGACGAAGGCATTTATAACAGCAACAGCCAAATCGCCCTCGCCCGCGCCGTGATTTCTGAAGTGCAAGAGACCGCCTATTTCCCGCACGATAGCGCGGTCAATCTCGCGGTGTGGAGCGCAGACCGTCAGCGCGTCGCAACCATCGCCGCCTTCACCATCTCGGTCTGGTCAACCAGCGATAGCAGCCTGATTGCCCGCCTCAGCCACAGCAGCAGCTCGTTCGTGCGCGGCGTCACTTTCAGCCCAGACGGTGAACGCCTGCTCAGTTGGGATAGCGACGGCGTGGTGCGCTTCTGGCATATCACCAGCGATGAGCCGCCCCTCGTCATGCGCCATCTCAGCGGGACATTGGTCAACAGCGCCCAACTCAGCCCCGATGGGACGCGCATCCTGACCGCCTCTGATGACAAAACAGCCGTCCTGTGGGATGCTCAGACCGGCGCGGCATTGAGCGTGTTCCAACATGGGGACAGCGTGAACGGCGCGACCTTCAGCGCCAATGGTCAACGCGCCATGACGTGGAGTCGGGATAAGACGGTGCGCGTCTGGGATTTGACCGGCGACCAAGCCACCTCTGTGGCGGTTTTTACGCATGACGCCAATGTGCGCGGCGCGGTCTTTAGCCGTGACCAATCGCGTGTCTTGAGTTGGACTCGCGGCCAAAACGCCTATCTGTGGTTGGTCGATTCCCCAGACCAGCCACTGTTCACCTACCTACATGGCGACCAAATCAACAGCGCGGTTTTTAACCGTAACGAGGCGATGGTCTTGACCGCCAGCGCGGACGGATCGGTCACTTTGTGGTCAACCGTCAACGGGAACATCCTCTTAAGCCTGCTGCACGACAGCGGCGTAGATAGCGCGATGTTCAGCGGTGACGAGCGCCAAATCATCACCGTGACCAGCGAGCGTGATGTGCGGGTCTGGCGCATCGGCGCCCCCGACGCGCCACAAGTTTTATTAGAAGACGCCGCCGTTCAGCGCGTCATCCCCAATAGCGCAGTCACCCGCATCCTCACATGGTCGGAAGATACCGCCAAGTTATGGCTGTTAGACAAAGACCCGATTGAGACGTTAGAGATGCGGCACGGCGGCGATATCTATGGCGCGGTCTGGAATGAGAGCGCACGGCGGGTGCTGACATGGGGCGCAGACGGCACGGCGCGGATGTGGCGTATCGGCTCAAGCGGTGAACCCCGCACCTTCCTTGAGGACAGCGTTACCTCAGGTGCAGTCCTCGACCCATTGCGGACGCGCTTGGCGTCTTGGCATACCAACACGGTCACGATTCGTTCTGTGGTCAACGCGCTGGAGCAACCCGCGACGTTCGTGCATGAGGGGAATATCGAAGGCGCGGCATGGTCATCTGACGGCAAGCGCCTTGCAACATGGACGGACGGCGGCACACAGGTCTCGGTATGGTCGGTAGAAAACCCAGATGACGCCCCGCAGTACCTCATCCATACCCGGCGCATCTCCGGCGCGGTTTGGAGTAAGGACAGCACGGTTTTGGTGACGTGGGACATCGGCGGCATCGGCGCGTCCGGCGGCAGCACGGTCACGGTCTGGACGTTGACCACGCCCGATGACAGCCCGAATCAAGGTGCTGCGCGCCTCGTCCTACCTCAGACTGGCGCAGTCGGCGGCATACAAGTCAGCCCCGCCGGAGACATGCTGGCGACATGGACGGGCGCGGAAACCATCCTGTGGTCGCTGATCGGTGAGCCGAAAATTATTCTGCCCCAAGATGGCTTGGTGTCTGGCGTGTTGTTCAATGCCACCGGCTCACAACTTTTGACATGGGGTTTAGATACGAAAGTCCAGTTGTGGGAGACCGAGACCGGCCAAATCATCCAGACCTTCGCGCATGATGGCGCGGTCAACGGCGCACGATTCAGCCGTAGCGGGCAGCAAATCATAACGTGGAGCATCGACGCTACCGTGCGGATATGGTCAGTGGGCAACGGGGCGCAATTGGCGCGGCTGGCTCACGAAGTCACGCTACAAGGGCAAATCTTCCCGCTGGCGGTCATCGACGCCCGCTGGAACAACGACGAAACCTATGTGTTGTCGCTGGCGCTGGATGGTCAAGCGCGGGTCTGGCGACTCGATGGCAGCAATACGGCGGTTCTGCTGCAACATCAAGGCTTGCTCATCCGCGAGGCGCTCTGGTCGGATGACGGGCGGCGAGTCTTGACATGGGATGAGACCGACGCCGCACGGGTCTGGGAGATTGACCAAAATTACCGGATGGTGGTTCTGCGCCACCCTAACGGCCTGCGCGGGGTTTCGTGGACGACAGACCCGCAGCGCGTCCTGACATGGGCGGAGGATGGTGCGCGGCTATGGATGGTGGACATTCAAGGACTGATCGCCATTGGTGAAAGCCTGAGGGTGCGCGACCTCTCCAACAGCGAACGCGCCCAGTTGGTCTTGCCGACCTATACCCCTAGCGCGACTCTGACCTTGCCGACTCAAACCCCGATGCCGACCCTGACCCCTCACCCGACCCTCAGCGGGTGAGGCGCATGGTAAACGTAGCGCAATACGACAAAAAGCAAGTTATTTTTGACAAAATCGGAAATTGCTCTGGGGGATGTGATGGCACGTCTACTAACACAAGGTTTTGAGACGCAAACGTTCCACGGTTTAACTGGAAGTGTTGGAGGGTATACATCAGTACCCAGAATTAGCGGGGTTGCTGTTGATGCAGGTGCGCCTAATTCAGCTGGATTAACCTTCCCACTGAATAATATTACACAATTCTATACGCGATTTGCCTATAGTATGAGAGATTTTTGGACGGATCTCGGATTGGTGACGCGATTTAGAATCCGAGATAGTGCCAGTAATACACTGCTTGAGTTGAAGTTTGGTTTACATAACCCTATTACTGTGCATTTACATGGTGCTGCTGAACCTGTCGCAAATATCCCTATTCTAATGCAACACGGATGGTATGTATTCGAGATTCGCTTTAATTATATTAATGGAGTCGGCGCACCCTATAACGTTGAAATCAAGTTGGATGGGATTAGGTATGTGCAACTTTCACAAGCAACATCTCTCAGCACTGAAAACCCATTTGTGCGAAAATTGGGTTATATTGATTATTGTTTCGGGGCTAGGGCTGCGTTGGATGATGTCGCCGTCAATGACACCACCGGCTCGATTGACAATAGTTGGTGCGGGGACGGCCATGTGATTGCACTGACTCCCAATGCGAATGGGGACTTCTCACAATTTGTCGGATCGGACGGGGATACCACTGCTAATTATGCGTTGGTGAATGAGATTCCAGCAAATACGACTAGTTATGTTGAAAGTTCGGTTAGTGCTAAAAAAGATTTGTATCATCTCACACCTGCTACTCCCTCTCTTAAACCAGACGACAAAATCAGTCGTGTTTGGGTCTCTACGACTGCACGTCAGCAATCAGCAGATGGGTCTAGCGTCAACTTATGGAGGGATGATTTAAAATCCAAACGATCTTTGATCGGGGTTTTAGCATAAAACATACCCAAATAATCGTTTGAATTTGTTTCGATTTCCCCATTAGGCTTAAAAACAGAGGTAGTGGCATGGAAATCGATCACCCCTCAACCCCTCGCAACAGATTTCAGAGAGCATCGCTGTGCAGATTTCTTACTTACCCCCGCAGATGTGAAATGGGAAGTTTCTCACCTAGATAGCCTACAAGTAGGAGTGAAAAACCCATGAGCAATCGCCAAATCGCTAACATTGCAGCACACGTTGAGTATAAGCCGGGGAAGTACCGACAAATTGCCAATCTTGTGGCTCATGTAGAATACGTGTCACTGCAATCCCAAACAGAGTCTCAGACATGCGAAACTTTGGAGAATTCATTCACATCTATAAAGGATTCGTTATATACAAATCCATCTGCCGCTATTGACGCGGGACTCATCGCTAATTATAAAGCCGCAATTCAAACCGCTTTCGGGATGACCTTTACTGTCGACGGGGGAGATAACTGGGTATTTATTTCTTTACACTTTGCACGGCAAGGTTTAGAGGCTACCGCGACCTCCTTCAAAAAATGGGTAGAGTCCCAATCTCTAAATGTTGTTGTTGACCGTTATTCGCTGTTCAAGCGGATTTATGGAGCGTTTCAGATCCAAAACATTGCAACTGTGTCCGAATTTGCAGCCGAAGTGATAGCAGGGAACATCACCGTAAAAATACGTCCTGATGGGGGGCAATGGTATATGACTCCTAATAATATCATTCATGAACTAGGTCATCTTTTGGACGGCAAAGCGGGTTTTGGCGCTAAGAAATTAGGTAGTATTGAATATACGATTGATGATGTAACCAAAGGAGGTGGGACGAGTCTCCATAATGGTCATTATCGGGTGGGTATGGCGGAAGGAAAGCAATATTTACGTAATCAATATTTGCTTCATTCCACTATCACCAATACAGGGGGTGTAGCTACTTTCTCAGCACAAACTAGCCCTTCTAGCGGAAGCTCAGAATATAATGCTTTTGTACCGTGGCGTTACCTATTTTATGATATCGCCCAACTTCGTTATGATGTCTGGGGAAGTCCCGTTTATGCGGATCGATATGGGCTAACCGGGCGAATCGATACCCTTGTGCAAAATGGAACCGCATCCCCCATTGAAACGGCGGCTGACGGTTTCCTGAATTGGGTACGGCATTCATTTGGCGATTTGTCTGGGGAGAATCATGCCCAACAGTGGCGTAATTTCTTTAGTCAGAATATCGGCATGTTCTTGCGGAATGCAGTGATTTATACATATGGTATGGCACAGTTTTATTTGGAGCAAGAAATCATTACCGAACCACTATTTTCTGCGGCAAAGGGGGAGTCAAGACTTATTCGATTACATCCAAGTGATAACGATAACAATCTCTTAGGTGGTACAACTACATATCTCGATTCAATGGTGGAGGTATATGGATTACTGCCAGCACCCGGAGGGTTAGGGGAAAATTCTAGATATTGGGTACTTGTTCGTGATACTCAAGAGCGATTAGTATGGGTTGCTGCTCTGGCTCTTGTGGTAAACCAAGATGAACTAGATGAAATTTTGAGTGTTCACGGAGCAGTGCCTCAATCACTGATTGATACTTTGTTGCCAAACACCGCTTATACTACCGACCACATAGAGATAATAACCGGAGAATACAATGATTAGATTATTTATCACACTATTATGCATTGTCGGGATAAATATCGCTCAAGATAACACTTCTGCGATTCAAGCCAACAATGTACATCTACTCACCGAACTAACTTTGGCTTACGAGTCTGATTATGATTTATATAGTCCGACTGATTTGGTTTTTATTCCCAATTCTTCTATCCTTGCTTTTGTTAATGGCTCTTCAATTGTCGATAACGGGCCCTTACTTTTCTATGATATAGAGAAATCTGAGGTGGTTGAATTGTTAGATAAAACGTACCAAGCGGTACGTGTAATAACCAGTTCTGATGGAAAACTGTTATATATAGGAAATAGGGAGGGTGATATTAGTGTTTTTGATACAGTAACAGGTGAGCTAACCAACACATTCTCAGCTAATAATGAGGTGATTGAAGCCATAGACGTAAGTGATGATGGGAAATACATTGCCACTGCTTCGACTAATTCGATGATTGGCTATGGGACTTATGCTTTCAGTTTATTTACAACTTTTGGAGAACCCATTTTCCAAAAAGATTTATCGGATGGTGATGGATTAGCAACAACATTTATTGATAAGCTTGGCTTACTTGTCTATGTAACTGAAGCTAGTCAAATGGGTACAGTCAGGTTATTAGATATAATTACGGGTGAACAATTGTCTACATGTGACGGACATGATTTTAGATCACGGGATATTATATCGTCAGCGGATGGCAAACATATATTTTATATCTCTGATAAAGGCGTCCGAAAATGGGATTTGAGAGATTGTGAACTATATCCTGATGCGTGGTCTCTCATAACTCAGACCCCAGAAAACGAGTTTATTCATGCTGTGGCAATTAATCCCACGGAAACTATTTTAGCAATTGCGGGTGAAAAGTATCTTAATCCCGGTTATACGGGTGTAATTCGCTTAATTGATTTGGAGACGAGTGAGTTGCTAAAAACTATAGAGATTCCATTCACTGATATATCTAACGATTACCCTATGATTGATACTCTTGCCTTTAGCCCAGACGGAACGCTATTAGCCTCTGGTGGGGCGGATGGGACGGTGCGGCTGTGGGGGATTCCGGCGGGTGAGTGAGGTCATGACGATGACCGACAAATGCTTCCTGAATTGGGTACGGAATTCATTTGGCGATTTTTCAGGGGAGAATCATGCTCAACAGTGGCGTAATTTCTTTAGTCAGAATATCGGCATGTTTTTACGGAATGCCGTGATTTATACGTATGGGATGATACCGTATTATCAAATCTCCATCATTAATAATGGTGTGCGCGTAAGCGGATTTTCAGTGCGCTTGACACCTTCCGCAGTCAATGATGACAATCGTTTGGGACTAACCGAAGGGCTTTTGCCATCAAATGTATCAATATATGCTTGGTCTGATGTTTCAACCAGTATAACCGTTCCATACTGGTTATTGGTTGAAGACATCAAAAATCGACTTGTTTGGGTCTCTGCCGGTGGGGTTACACATGATTCTGTCAGTGTGTTACAAAACATTAAACTTGAAAATCCTGAACGACTTTCTCCAACACGTCCTTTTACATCATCTGACCTTGACACGCTAATAGGAGATTTAATGCGATGATGAAAATAATCTTTCTTGTACTCGCTTTCCCGTTAGCATGGCTAAATCCAATCTATTCGCAAGCTATACCTCAAACACCAGTGGATGATTCTTATTCAGTTATTACAACAACTAATGCAGATCAAATACAAGAGATAGAAATTTTAGAACTTGATGCCCCATGGGTATCTGATATGAAATTTCATCCCTCTGGTGAATTCTTAGCTATCGTAGAAACGGCAAGCCCATATGATGGTTATAGGGGGTTAGAGGGTAAAGTCAGTATCTTGGGAATCCCTAGTTGGGATAAAGTAAAAACACTTATTCGTGAAAACTCCTCGGTAATTAGTTTGGCATTTGAGCCTGATGGAACATATATCGCAGTAGGAAATACTGCTGGAGAAATTCAACTCTGGAATTGGCAATTTTCTGAAGTAGATGCGATTGTGCAAGCACATAATACATGGGTAAATTCACTATCATTTGAATCTGGTGGTGGTGGTATAATTTCTGGGAGCGGAGCGATTTATAGCAGTTCAGAGGTGGGTGACAGCACGGTAATAGCATGGAATACGAATCCCTTAGAAGAATTCATACCCTTAGTTCCTGAAAATGCTGGGTTAGGTGCATCTTGGGCAGTCACTATAAGCCCTGTTAATGGCATACGTTTAGTAGGTATGACCGATGGGCATGTACGTATGTGGGGGTCAGAATCTAATATTATGCTTGCCGTTTTGGACGGCTACACCAATACAAAAAGTATCCTATTTACATCGGATGGGGAGCAAATTTTATTTCCCAGTTATGATGGCATCCATATATGGAGCGTGAGGGCAGCGATTAGAAGTTTCGGTTATGTTCCTGAATACCAGCTCATAGCTCCTATACTCAAACCTGATGCACCTCTTGAAGAACGTGAATTTATTTTGAGTATCGCTCTGAGTCCAGATGATAGTGTATTGGCTGCTGGTTATCACGACGGGGCAATCCGTCTCTGGGATATGGAAACTGGCGAGAGACTCATGGTTTTAGAAGGACATGAGGGATATATACCTTCCCTCACCTTCAGCCCAGACGGAACGCTATTAGCCTCTGGTGGGGCGGATGGGACGGTGCGACTGTGGGGGATTCCAGCGAGTGAGTGAGATCATGACGATGACCGACAAATGCTTCCTGAATTGGGTACGGCATTCATTTGGCGATTTGTCTGGGGAGAATCATGCTCAACAGTGGCGTAATTTCTTTAGTCAGAATATCGGCATGTTTTTACGGAATGCCGTGATGTATGAACAAGGTAATATAGACTTCTATCTGGATCAATCTGTTATTTTGGAAGGTTCTACTCCTTTTCCAATTGGTACAGATTTTATAGCTGGCTACGCGCTTAGGTCTAAACCGGATGAGACTAGTAGTACAAGATTAAAATCTGTTGAGCTAGGTGATTTACCCACAGCAATCATTATATATGGATGGTTAGATGCTGGCGGCCTTCTAGGAGATAATTTGTCTACATATTGGTTACTCATTGGAACTAGTCAACACTACCTAGTTTGGATTGCCTCGGCTGGCATAGCACATAGCGAATCTGAGGTAAAATCCCGCAGTCAAATCTCGGGTCTCCAATTGAACCAGTTAAATCCAGCAAGAAGTTATATGGAATACGGGCTAGATGACCTATCTTTAGTTATCGGAGAGTAGTTATGATTGCTTACATCCTTGCTGTTTGTTTTGTGCTAATTCTGAGTGTATCCCCGTCAGCAACTTCCGAAATTACTTTAGATAACCTCACTCAACTTAAAATAGTTCAAGAGATTGTGTATAAAGATTCCACTATCCGCGATATTGCGTTCGCGCCTGATAGCAATCAAATAGCGATCCTTGTGCGAAGTAAAGAAGAGTTTAAAAAACTTGATGGACAATTAATCGTCTTCGAGGTAAATACATTTAATGTTACTCAAATATCCAATGAACAGCTTATTTATGGAAATACACTGGCTTTCAGCCCAGATGGGACATATTTAATTGTTGGGTCTAGTGATGGGCAAATACTGATTTTAGAAACAGAAACTTTCAAACTTGAAAAAACTATAGAGGTAAGTCGGGATATAATCAATAATGTGGCAATCAGTCCTGATAATCGCTACATTGGAATGACATTTGCTATCCCGACTATAGCGACTTATGACGAAAAAGCATTTTTACTACTCAATCTCGCAACAGGTGAGGAAATATTACAATATTCCCTGCCGAATTTTAGAGATGAAGATGGTATATACGATGGTGATATATACGGTGGCGGTGTAGCTTTTGATGAAACAGAGAATATGCTGTTTTTTTCTACCGTTGATTATAGTTCAAATCATGGATCGATTTATTATATTAATCTTCTTAGTGATATGACTATCACACCATTGGAAGTTTTCAACGAAGGATGGCATTTGGTTTATGTAGATAAGCATATCTATCATCTAAACGAAATTGGCATAGGTGTCTTTTCGATAAATGGTGATATAAAGCAGGAATTTGTTATCAGTGCCCTGCACCATAAAGAAACAATATCTAGTTTCTCTATTCATCCTAATCATCCCATTATCGCAATAGGTTATTCAAAACAAATTTTGAGAGATGGTGGGTCTTGGGAAACTAAAGCTGGTAGTATTCGTTTTTATCACCTAATAACGGGTGAGGAATTATATACAATAGATATGCCTGATACTGTAGTAATCAATGTTGCCTTCAGCCCAGACGGAACGCTATTAGCCTCTGGTGGGGCGGATGGGACGGTGCGGCTGTGGGGGATTCCGGCGGGTGAGTGAGCAAACTCCCCCACAGACGGGTCGCCGTCTAAGAGGCTGCCCATCAAGAAAGCAGCCTCTAAATATCCCTGAACGACTCCCTTAGCGCGTCAGGTACACCCGGTCTAGCAGAAATTTGCCCGACTTGCTGGTGTGTTGAATCTGCACCGTGATTTTGGTGACTGCCGCGCTGGTCAACGTCAAGATTTGCGATTGCCCGGTCAAGCCGGTTTGATTGCCAGTGAAATTCAAGATGGCCTTATTGGCTGGTTGATCGCTATAGGTGGCCGTGACTGTGATTTTGAGTTTGCTGGCCGATGATGACCCGTCACCCATCGCGTAAAGGCGCAATTCTTCTGCCGCCACAAACGTTAGGCCGGTCAGGTCAACAATCTGACTCAGCGTGGCTTTCTCAGTCGCGCTGCCGGTAAATTGCATCAGACATTTGCCATACGAGGTCAGGGTTTTTATGGCCGTATTACAAGCACGTTTGTCGCCCGTGATGGTCTTGAGAGTCCAACCGGAGGGCTTGCCTGCCGTCGCCCCAGCGAACTCGAATCCGCCGTTGACCAACAGATTCCCCAGCTGATCGCCCGCTGCGGGGATGAGCGTCCCATCATCGCACCCCGTCATATCGGTGATGCTGACCCCGCCGAGGCTGGTCGATGTCCCGCTCAGGGCAAAAAATATACAATCTGGGCGTATCGGGGCGCTATTGTCCTCGATTCTGACGTTGACCAACGTAGCGCGTGATGTGCTGAGGCCGCCCAATTCGTCAATCGCTGTATTGAGCGTGAAACTGCTATCGGTCAAGCTGACGAAATTGCTGGCGGCAAATAACGCTCCCCCGACCTCAGTGGCGGCGCTATTGCCGGTCACAATCAGGCCGTTGGCGGTGATGCTATCGACGAGGAAGGCATAAATCCCCCCGACATTGCTGGCCTTATTGTTGCTGACAATCGTGTTCGTCAGTGAGATTTGGCCGACATTGCCATCAAAATACATCGCCCCGCCAACCCCAGTTTTAGCGTCATTGTTGTCGAACAGCGAATCGTCAATCGAGACGTGGAAAGCTGTGTTGACCATCAGCCCCGCCCCAGACCCAGATGTGACGAAGGTGTTATCGGTGAAGGTCGAATCGAGGATCGAGATTTCGCCGCCGTTATTGTTGAAAAACAGCCCGCCCCCTGTGCCGCTGGCCGTGTTGTTATCAAAAGTCGAGTCGATGATGGTCAACGCAGCAGGGTCGCCGTTGCCAGTCATCGCCAGCCCACCACCCAGCACGGCGGAAGTCGTCCCGCTGAAAACCGTCCGATTGAGTGTGACCGAGGTCGATGCGCCGCTGAGGGAGTTCACGAGCAGGCCGCCGCCATTAGATGTCGCATTGTTGCCGTCAAACAGGCTGTTGCTGATGGTTAAAATGCCGACGCCATCAATCAACTCATTGGTGAGCGCTACCGCGCCGCCCGTGCTGGCCGTGTTGCCGCTGAACGTGCTGTTGGTGATATTCACGCTGAGGGTGGCATTGGTCTCGACATCCAAGCGCACCGCCCCGCGAGTTGATCCGGTATTGCCCGTCACGCGGATATTATCAAGGCGTGCAGTGCCGTTCCCAGTCACCCGTAAGGCGTTGCCGCTCAAAGTTGAGGTGCTGTTGCGGAGCGTCAGGTTGGCAAACGTGACGATGTTCGCACCGGTCAGACCGATGTCGAAATAGCGGATATTGGTCGGTGAGCCTTCAATGAAGGTATTCAGCGGGCTTTGGCCGATGACGGTGAAAGAATTTCCCGACACGACGATGGTGCTGGTGAGTATATACGTCCCCGTCGGCAGATAAATCACCGGCTGCACGGTTGGGCTGGAACAATTGACCAGCGCCTCGCGCAGGCTCATCCCGTCAGAGGCGTTGCACGCGCCCACGGCGGGGTCGGCAAACGTCGTGACGGTTACGCTGAATGGTAAGCGCGTCTGCGGCAACAGGTCGGGCGGGATTTCAAACGGGGCGCGGTTGATAATCCCGACGGATAAGCCATCATAAGGCAACGGGAGTGGGGCATCTTGGGCGCTAAGAGGGATGGCGAACGCTATCCCTAAAAGAAGCGTCAGGATGTAAAAGAATTTTTGGCGCGAAACCATGACCGAATCTCCACAATGAGTCGTTATCCATACAATATCCGGTTGTGGCGATTCGCGCTGACGGGGTGTATGGTATACTTTTGCATTCAGAACACCCGTACTACCCACCCGGAGAGTAGGATTATGGCCTTCGAGACCCAACGTTTATATTACGGTGATAATTTAGAGGTGCTGCGAAATTATGATTATTTCCCGTCGGAATCGGTAGATTTAATTTATCTTGACCCGCCGTTTAATAGCGCCCGCAATTATAACGTGCTGTTCCGCGATGAAAGTGGTCTGGATAGCGCCGCCCAGATGGAGGCATTTGGGGATACGTGGCATTGGGGACGGCCAGCCGAAGATACGTATTTAACATTGGTGCATGATGGGAGTCGCTCGGTTGCCGATGTCATCACCGCATTACGCAGCTTGGTCGGCACAAACCAGATGATGGCTTATCTGGTGATGATGGCGGCGCGCTTGGTTGAGCTACACCGCGTCTTAAAGCCGACGGGCAGCCTATATCTACATTGTGACCCTACCGCCAGCCATTATCTCAAATTCATCTTGGATGCGATTTTTGGCACGGATAATTTCCGCAACGAAATCATCTGGAAACGCACCAGCGCCCACAACGACGCCCGCAAGAAGTTTGGTAATGTGAGCGATTCGATTTTCTTTTA
>DAOTTP010000050.1:0-15551 GCA_034437835.1 Anaerolineae bacterium
GGCGGTGGCGGTGGTGTTGCATTATCTTTTGTAAAATGGTTGATAGACACATGGGGTGTTTCAAACACGTTAAAAGATATTGCAACAACAGGTAATACGCTTAGGAGACCTGACGAATCTATCGGTAGCGAGCCGGATTATTCCAAAATCAAAGAGGTTTTGGAGAGGATGGGAGGGGTGGTTCGGGATGTATGGAATGTCACACAGTTTGCTGATAATGCTCAATCGCGATCTCAGACTCGGGATTATCCGACTGCTGTTACCCAAGCTGAACGCGATATGGGAGAATGTGGAGAGGAAAATAGTGATGCTTGGAAACTAGAAGTTGACAGAAGAAATACTGCAAAAAATACGGCATGTGCTGAGGCTTTTCGGAATTCTTGCAACAGAACGATATTGGCTACGGCTAGAAATGCGGGGATAATCTTGGATACGGCTGAGATTATACGGCGTAGAACGTTATTTGAAATTTGTGCCAATCTAAGGAACGAGGTTCAAAAATGCTACCAGAAAAATGATACCTTTACTGATAATGCTGGCACGACAAAAGGGCATGATCCTGCATTTGATAATGCTGTTAATGGTATGAGAACTTGTGATAAGGCATTTAAAATTATAGAGAGTCGCAACGATCCAACCAAAATGAAGTATTGGAGGTAATAACTATCATGACGAATAAGAAAAACAGTTTTAGCTCGGAAGTCGAAAAAGCTTTCACAAATAATCAATATCCACAAAATGCACGTTTAGTTCATGCATTTATTGGGCATTATGGGGATCTCGTTTCGAAAGCTTTTTCTGGCAAACACTGGAAAGATTTAGAACAAGATGATATTTTAGCCTATGCTGATGAATTACATATGTTTACTGATGAGGCGTTTGTATATTTTTTACCAGCGTTCTTATTAGATATAAATACCAAGAATGCTGGTATACAACCTTCGATATACTATCAACTAATACCCCCTGTGGAGTCTGAAAAGAAAATCTTTTTTGATCAACGGATGAAATTATTTACCTTATCGCAACGTAAGGTTATACTTAGGTTTATAAAACATTTTTTACAGGAAAATATCGACATTCAGAAAACTCATAGGGGTGCGGAAACACAAAAATATTGGGAACAGATGATTGAGGGAACTAATTAAATAATTCTTAATTTTTAATAATTTCAGGCTTGTATGATATCTAATGCCCTATAGCCCTGAGGACAGTGTCTGTATAGTATCTGATGGGACAGATACAATCTTCATACAAGTGTATTCTCCGTATGGTAAACCGCTACTCCCAGATATCCCCTACATTAACCCTACACACCATCTTCCCTCAACTATGAACGGTATGTAGGGTTTGAACGGTTTGAACGGTTTTTCGGGCGAGTCAAACGTCAAAATTGGATGGCGTAGCGCCACTCTCCAACGCCCAGACTCGCATACGGTTCGCTATCCCACGGCCAAATCAACGTGATATCCGCCGATTGAGCCGTCTAGCGCGAGGATTTCCTCACCAATAGCGAGGTCGCCCGCGTTGATCCATTCGCCGTCGGCGGTGTAGAAGGGGTGTTCCATCGTCGTGGTCAGCGTCTCACCGGAGATGGTCAGGTAGACGACGGTTGGGTCGATGTGGGAGATGGTGTCGGTGACGGTATACGAGTCGGTCTCGTCCAACCCCTCATGAGCAGGAGATACGACGCCTCAAACGCATAGCAGTCCTTAGAGAACAAAAAAACAAAACCGCCCAAATCGAACGACTTGGGCGGTTTGTGATTTATGGGAAAGACACCCGCTTGGCATCCGACCTACGATTTAGGGTTTGCCGTTGCCATTCCCATTACCGTTGCCGTTCCCATTACCGTTGTTATTGCCATTCCCGTTGCCGTTGTCATTCCCGTTGCCGTTGTCATTCCCGTTGCCGTTGCCATTCCCGTTGCCATTCCCGTTAGTGCCGCCAGTCGCGGCATCACAACGCTTATGCCAACCATCCCCATTCGCCCAATCCGGCGGCGGGTTTTTGCATGTCCCCTCATCGCGCCAGACCTCGCCATCGGGGCTGACCTCAACCAGATTCTGGTCAGAGTCGGTATTATCCAACACGATTTGCGATTGGTCTAAAACAAAGGTCAGGCCACGGTTATGATTGCCCTCGGCGCTGAATGTGCCTTCAATTCGAATCATATCACCGGGGCGCAATACCTTGAGCAAAGGGGCTTTTTCAGCCAACTCAACCCTAAACCCGGCGATGATTACAGCATCTTCAAGGACTTCTTCAACCTGCCCCTCTATTATAAAGATGACATCTCGTGGGGCGGATAAGTTCACTGATTCTGTCGGTTGCGCTGTGGGAGACTGGGCGGAGGTATGCGTCGCCGTCGGGATAATTTCGGTTGCAGGGACATCCGTCACCGTCGGCGGGATATGCGTCACCGTCGGGATAATTTCGGTTGCAGGGACATCCGTCACCGTCGGCGGGATATGCGTCACCGTCGGCGGGATATGCGTCACCGTCGGCGGGATATTCGTAGCCGATGGGATAATTTCGGTTGCCGGGACATCCGTCACCGTCGGCGGGATATTCGTAGCCGATGGCGAATTGGTAGCCGATGGCGAATTGGTAATAATTGCTACTATGGGCGCTGTTGGGGTAAGTTCTGTGGTAGCGGGTCGATTCAAAATCGCCAGCATCCCAAAAACGATCAAAATCATCGCAGCGGCGGAGGCCGCGATTCCCGTCAGGAACGGGTTTAACCGACGTATCGACTGTTTGTGTGGTTGCGGAGCGGGCATGGCATCCAACGCCGCAAACATCTTAGCGGCCATCCGCGCTTTGGCTGCTTTCGATGGCGCGGGGCGCGGCGAACTTGCCAAGCCCATCGCAGTCCGGATTAAGGGGTTGGAATCAGACACGATACCATCGGGGCGGGCGTGTGTCCCCGGTGGTAGTAGCTTATCTAGCTTACCCGAAAGTTCTTCGGGGGTAATATCACTCATCATCTGGTACCCCGCGCAAGTAATGGCGGACTTTTGTCTCGCCGAGCTGTCCAGCGAGGATTTGTAGCGCACGGTATTGTACAGATTTTACAGCGGTGACGCTTTTTCCTATCACATCGGCCACCTCTTGATGGCTTTTTCGTTCGACGATGCGAAGGATTAGCACTTGCTGCTGCTCATCATTCAGAAACGAGAAGGCATGTCGCATCTCTTCCACTTCTTCCTGATTCTGCACGCGGTCTTCGGGGCTTATGGCGTCATCGTCCGAGAGGTTATCCGTCAGTTCATTAACGGGGCGGCGGGTTGCGCGCCGACGGTAATCAATTACGCGGGCGAAGGCAATCCGGTAGAGCCATGCTTCAAACGGGACGCCGGTAGGCGTATACTGCGGCAAACCCTCGACCATCTTCACGAATACTTCGGCGGTCAAATCCTCTGCATCGGCGTCGCCGTCTACCCGATAAACGATATACCGGTAGATACGATCAACGAACATCTCGTAGAGTTGAGCAATGGCATCACGGTTGCCCCGTCTAGCCTGTTCAATGATACTATCGATGTTCATCGTTGGCACTGCCGCCTTATGGTTGGGGGAGCGCCTTTCGCCGGTGTAACTATAAGACCGTTAGAAAGGCTCGAACGTCGCATACTAAATGGTCAAGGTTAGAATACATTCATCTTTACAACAGTTATAACACACGGGAGTATCTATGAATTCAAACAAAAAGTTAACTATCTTAATGCTTGCCTTGTTTTTGCTTACGACTTTCTCGCTTGCACAGCCGAGGCAATCCGTTGTCCCGAATTTAATTGGCCTAAACGTCCCACAGGCTGATGCTGCTCTGCATCTAGTGGGTTTGAGGCTTGGCGTACAGACCCTAGACCTGAGTACCTCGGTGGAAACCGATCAACTTGGCACAATTAGCGCTCAATCCGTTGACGCTAATGAAACGCTCACCCCCGGCGCACCCGTGAATATCACCGTAGTACGTGCGCCTAATATCCGTTTTATTTATGATGATAACGACCTGACCCTCATCAACCAAACTGGAGAGGCCATCGCGCTTGCGTCGTTGAGCCTAGTCGGAGAAGCTGGAGCAGCCACGCTGATATTGGCGGGCGAACGCTGGGGCATCAGACATATCCCGCCAGATGGGTGCATACAAATCTGGTCGATTGGCCGCGCCGCGCCCAAAGCTGTCGCGGGCTGTCCTGAAATCAGCGCTTGGTTCTCTAGCAGTGACGTCAGCACTTATGTTTGGACACAGGCCGCACAGGTCGACTCATTCACACTGATGCAAGCGGGTATCGCCCTCACCACCTGTCAGGCAGCACCTCCAGCCAGTCAAGACTCCCCCACTGTTTGCGACGCCTATCTGCCAAGCACCCCGCCACCCGAACAGGTCGGGTTTCTGTATCTGGCATACACCTATGAGGCGTTCTCTGCCCTTAACCCGACGGATGATGCTTGGATGCCGCTATCTGCCCCTCTAACTCATGCCGACGGAACTGTGATGAGCTTGGCAGCCTTGTTCAACTATACCAACACAGAAATGGTCGCAATCAGCCTAGATGGCGAAAGCCTGACACCGCTTGCCCCACAGGAGTGTATCCTTTTCCGTGTGCCTGACTCCCCAGACAGCCCCGCGCCCGAACCGTGCGGTTTGGTCGTCGCTGATGCTGTATTAGACAGCGTTTTTTGGCGCTCAGATTTTACGGTGACAGATCCCAAAGGGGTTAAGCGAACTTGCGCGGCTGCGACTGAAGAAAACTTGACCGTCTGTGTGATGCAACAATAGAGGGCGCAGAAAAACGCTGCACCCTCTATTGATTATTGGGTTAAAACGAGGGTTTAGGCGGCCTTACTTATGCTTGTTTTTGCCGTTGCCATTCCCATTGCCGTTGCTGTTGCCGTTGCCATGACCATTGCCGTTATTCTTCTTATCCTTTTTATCGCGGCCATTGCCATGACCCGGATTAGCGTCAGCGTTGGTATCGAGGTTGCCGTCATCATCATTGTCACGACCCAACTTCTTGGCCTGACCCGGCGGCAATACGAAGTTTTCGAGGCTGTCAGGGTCGCACTTCATGCGCCAGCCATAGGCAGGAGCCCAATCGGGTGGGCGGGCTTGGCACGGGGCGTCATCACGGAAATCGTCATCGTCGTCGTTATCGTCGTTATCATCTGTGTCGATGTAGATGTCTTCATCTGACAGGGTAATCAGGAACACGGTCAGGGCGCCATCCTCGGCTTGTACCGCAACGATTACGACAGAGTCGCCTACTTCAAGCAGTGAGAGGACGAGGTTGCCGTCCGGGATGATATAGGAGACGCCGTTAACGACGATCACATTGCCGTCAATCGACTCAATCACGCCCTCAATCACCACAATCACGCCTTCAGATTCGGTGCTGGTTAAAACTGCCGAGTCGGTGGCGGTCAATACCTCGCCGTCCACGCCGACTGCGGTAGCCATCGCCACATTCACCGTCGCCCCAGCCGCGTCAACCATAATCGGGCCGACCACACACTCAAACGTTTGTCCGGCGACCAATTCTGCTGGGATTAGACAGTCATCCAACGGATACAAGCTGTCCGTCAAAGTGAGGCCGGTCAAAACATCGGTTTCCGATGTATTGGAGACCACCAACCGATACGTGACGGCTTGCCCAACTGGGGCGCTCAGGCCGGGGGCGCTGTCAGCGGTGAACCAAGCCCCTTCATAGCCGATAAATTTTTCAACGGTCAGCGGGCTACTGTCATCAGCCAACGTGGGGGCTACCCACAGCACGGCTAATATCATCAAAAGCGCTAGACGTTTCATTTAGATTTTCCTTTTTGTTTGTTGACATGGCTTACACACCTATAACCGACCAAACAGCCTGAATGTGGCACATGACAAGACGATTAGCCTATCCCCTCATGTGCCACAGCAGGTCTTACGGCACGGAGATGTGAATCAGCCTCATCCGGTCAAGGTAGCTTTTGCCGGATTTACTCTTGTGCTTGACGATGACCTTGACCGATTTTACCTTCTGACTCTTGAGTATCACCTCACTCTGGTGGGATTGATACAGCCCGCTGGTGTTGGACACTTTGAAACTGCTGATGGACGGGGTGAGATTGGTCGGGCTGTAGGTGACTTGCAGTTTGACAACCAAATTGGTACTAGCGACGGCTTGATAGGCGTAGGTCAGACGCAGCACATCATTTGTAGTCAACCCCAACGCCGCGAATGGGATCGTTTGTTGGAGGGTCATATTCTCTGCGCTACTGCCCTTGAATAAGAAGGCGCACGTCCCCTCACTGGTGGGGATGGTGACGGTCAGCGTCGTGCATTTGGCAGTATCCCCGGTGATATTCACGCGCTTCCAATCGGTATTTTTGCTCTCGAAGCTGGGATTCTTGACCAGATTCGGGAGGGCGGCGTATGCATCAATCTGGAAACTGCGCGGCGCAGGCGTGGCGCTATCCCCGTCATAGCTGGCGCTGACCGTCCACTCGTAGTAGTTTTCAGGCAGGCTGGTGGTCGGCGTATAGCTACACACGTTAGATGCACAAGCCGTTTCCCCACGCACCAAAATGTTGAGTACCTCTACGGCGGGCGATACCCCTATATTGGTGATGGTGAAGGCGTAGCCATATACATCTAGGTTGGATTGAGTCCATGTGAATGTCCCTAGCGACGCGAGACTGCCGACATAAGCATCATCTAGCGGAGCCGTCAAGCTGATGGGCAGCGGCGAGATAGAATTGCGCTCCAATGCCCCGATGTCACAGTTATCGTTCAACGGACGCGCCACGCCGCGCTGGTCGGTGGTCGCGACGCCGCAGTTCGGTAGCGCATCAATGGCTGAGCTGCCATTTTTCAGGCCGTGCGTATAAGTGTAGCCGGGGCCTCTCAATTCCAGCGGGCGCAGTTGCGGATTCAGGCCGCCGATATCGCTGACGTCTATCGTGCATCCGACGGCTGACCCGATGAGGTTTTTGGCGTTGCGGAAATATCCGCCCCGGCAATCGGGTGCAGCATCTGTATCGGAGTTGTTATCGGCAATTAGGCTGCGCCCCAAAGCGGCTGTCCCATCGCCAAATCCGTCATCATTATTTGACAGATAAAAACCGCCGCCGCGATCCATTGCGCGATTATCCGCCACCGTGACGAATTCTAGTGTGATGCTTGAGAGGTCGCCGACAGCGATACCGCCGCCGCGCTGGGCAAGATTCCCGCTGAGAGTCACATTAGTCAATATGGCTTGGCCGCCGGTCGGCGTATCATTTTCAAAATTATAGAACACGCCGAGGCCGCCGCCAAAACCCGGGTCATTGAAATTGGTCGTGTTATTGACGATTGAGCTGTCGGTGATGACCACCGTCCCGCCGCGCACATAGACCCCAGAACCATCGCGGGCGATGTTATCAAGGATGTTCAGGTCATCCAATGTGACGACGGCGTTAACCATGCGGATGCCACCGCCCGCATAGCCCCGATTGCCGCCGCGAATAGTCATCCCTGTCAAGCTGACCACACTGTTGTCAAAAATCTCAAACACGCCGTCAAACGTGTTGGCGTCCACGATGGTCTGCCCCGCCCCCGCCCCGGTCAACGTCATACTCTCTGTGATATCGAGGTCGCCTTCACGGGCGACGCCCTCATCGGCATCCTCGAATAGAGTTCGGACATAATTTCCCGCCGGGACGGTGATGACAGACCACGGCAAGGCGCGATTGGACTCCATAATCGCGGCACGCAATGAACAGAACCCGCCGACATCAGCGCATAGGCCATCATCGGCTAGTAGGTCTACTGTATCTGCCGTGGTATCGACGGTCACAGTAAAAGCCGAAGGTGTCTGACGCAAGGTGACGGTGACAGACGAGCCAACGGGTGATTCAAAATTGATGAATTCGATGATTTGGATGTAGTAAGTCACCCCCGCGGTCATCGGGATGGCCTTGATGAACGGGTAAACCGCAATCTCAAGGTCAAAGTCGTCATTACAGGCCACCGAGGTCAGACCGCCCAGACTCGCCCCGGTATAGACCGCTCCGATGATGTCGAGGTCATCTGGCTGACTGCCAAAACCATCCAACGTGACCAGCCCATCGGCAGCCGGTGTGAAACTGAACCAGATGCTGGAGAGGTCGCTGTCTTGACAAGTCGGGACGGGTTCTCCCACCTCAATGCTGGCGTCTTCAAACGAGGAGACCGTTTGTGTGACGGGCAACGTCGAGCCGAGGCTGAGCGCATTGGCGAAATTATCATTGGCCGGGGCGTTGCGCGAGCCGACAACGCCGGGGAACGCAAGGGCGGCAGGCGGATAAGATTTCACCCGCACGGGGTCACGCCGGTCACGCGCCGACTGGGCGGAAGTTGGTAACACCACCGACATCCCAACCCAAACAAGGGTCAGCACCAACATCAGCCAACTATTCCTTACCGAAAAAAGTGTCACACGCTGCATAGGGTTTTACCTTTCAGAATTACGTCATCATAGGTGGGAGTGTCCCCGATAGCCGTAAAACCGCCCGAAACATCGCACCGTCGCAAATTCGCACAAAAAATTTACAAAACCCTGACAAAACAACCTGCGACATTGGCCGCTTCCCTTCGGTTATAGGTGCATAGACGGACTACCACTAGGTCTAAAATACAGTCGCTGGGGTGGTCTAATACAGGAGATAGCTTTCATGATCATCCAACCGACCCAACCCCGACACAACCCAACTTTGCGCGAACGCGGCCAAAGCCTGGTCGAAGTTTCACTAAGCCTAATGCTACTGCTGACCCTGTTCAGCGGGATTGTTGACTTGGGGCGCGCTTATATCGCCAGCGTCGCCCTGCAAGACGCAGTGAACGAAGGTGCTATCTATCTTTCGATTGAGCCTGCCTGCCGGTATGTCCTAGACGGTGGATCATTAGATTGTAATGACCCCAACAACGCCGAGTACCGTGCGCGTAATGCTGGCGGCGGCGAAATCGACTGGAGTCGCACCGAAATCACCGTGACCCGCTCTGCTACCTACGGCACTGGCGACCCTGTAACCGTCTCGGTGCGTTATCGTTTCCCGCTGATTACCCCCATCATCAGTCAACTGTTGAGCAGAGACAGCCTGATTCTTGGGGCGTCAGCCACTCACATTATCATCTCGGAATAAGGAGGCGTACTGATGTCGAATCGACTCCCTACACCCAACCGCCCCGAACGTCAAAAAGGGCAGGCGCTGGTTGAATTCGCCCTGATTTCACCGATCCTCTTGATAGCATTGATGGCGATTATGGACTTCTCGCACGTCATCCTCACGTATGTGCAAGGCGTGGGCGCACTGCGAGAGGCCACCCGCTATGCTGAAGTGGTCGGCTATATCGCGGATGGTGGTGGTCTGCCAAGCTACCTCGACTGTGCTGGGATGGAAGCAGCGGCGCGTAAGGTGATTTTGGTCGATGACCAAGTTATCTCCATCATCTACATCAAAAAAGACAACGTGACCACTTATACCTGTGACACGGTATCGGCTGACCTGTTGGAAAATGGCGATATGCTGCGGATTACCAGCACCGCCCGCGTCGATTTTTTCACGCCGTTGATTACGACCATGCTGCCCTCCGTCCAGATGAACTTCCGGGGTCAGCGCACCATCATCAAAGACATCACGCTCGGCTTGAGCTATGACGTTGACAGCGACTTCGACGGGCTGTTGGATTCATGGGAACTATTGTGGTTTGGCGACCTCAGCCATATCGCTACGGAAAACCTCGACAGCGACCAGTGCAACCTCGGTTGCGAAGAAAGTCGCCTGCTGGATCCCTACAATCCCGATACGGATGGGGATGGGTTGCAAGACCACGAGGAAGCCTACTATTACGAAACCGATGGCAACGACATCGACACCGATGATGACAGCCTGACCACCCCAACCGTGTTTGATCTCAACGATTACATCGAGATCAACACCCTTCGTGATTTCTCTGACCAACCCGCCGACAGCCCAGATGTCAGCATATGTTATACCTCGCCCATTCTGCCAGACACGGATGGCGACGGTCTCACGGATGGTGAAGAACTGACCTACATCTTCAATGGCGAAGCAAAACCGCTCAATCCATGTGACTTGGATACCGACAATGACGGGCTACAAGACTACGATGAGTATATTCGTGATACCGACGGCACAAGTAAAGACAGCGATGGTGATGGCCTCGAAGACCGAGATGAAATCGAGATTTATCTCACCAACCCGCTAGACCCCGACTCCGACTCCGACACTTTAACGGACGGTGCAGAAGTCCTCACTGACTGGCCATATCCACTGACAACCGACACACCCACTTGCCAAACCGACCCTAACGATTCGGACACCGACAATGACACCATCACCGATGATGTGGAACTCTATCTCATGCTGCTGAATCCGTGCGACCCGGACTGGGATAACGATCTGTTGCTCGACGGTGAAGAAGCCGGATTCCAAGGCGATCCAAAGCTTGCTGATACCGACTCTGATGGCTTGACCGACTGGATTGAAGCCACCACGCTCTACCCAGATGCGCTTGGCGTTATGAAACGGTGTTTGTTGCTGGCTGACCTAGATCAAGATACCGACAACGATGGGGCGAGCGACTTCTTCGAGTATGACTATGACGACTACACTGTCCTGAACCCGTGCATTTATGACACGGACGGCAATGGTCTGTCTGATGGCGACCAACACACTGGCACAAACATCGACAGCGACCAAGATGGATTGAAAGACTCATGGGAAATCATCTATTTCGGCAATATCACCCTGTATAACGGTAGCAATGATCCTGATGGCGACGGCTTGACCAATACGCAAGAACATCCTATCAACACAGGCACGGTGAACTATCCCGGCACCAACCCGATGGTGAAAGATACCGACAGCGATAACCTCCAAGATAATGTGGAATATACGACGGTCTTTGACTTAAACCCAACCAACAACCTCGACCCCAACGCGGCGGATACGGATTTGGATGGTCTCTACGATGGTTACAACACCTTTACCAACATCGGCGAGAACAGGATCCCGGCGCCCTATGCGGCCTGTACTACCAACCCGACAGTGCAAGACTCTGACGGCGACAACATCAGCGACAGCAGCGAACTGACGACCACTTGGAGTTCTATCGTCAATACTCCCCCTCAATCCGCGCCTCAATCCGAGACGTTTGTGTTGAACCCGTGTGCGCCAGATACTGACGGCGACAACCTGTATGACGGCATCAATACGGGAACCGGTCTGGGCGAGATGCTTTATACGAATCCGGCCTACCAGTCTTGTAAGACGCACCCAAACCGGACGGATACCGACTCTGATGGATTGAGCGACTCTGCCGAAATCACAGCCGGTACGAACCCGTGCCACAATGACACAGACCTTGATGGGTTGCCCGATGGGTTGGAAATCGCTTTGAAGACGGTCTATCCGACCCTCAGCGCCACCGATTCCGACAGCGATGATGATAACTTCACCGATTACGACGAATACTGTGACCGTAAGGCCGGTACGGATGTGCCGAGCGGTTACGCCAACCCCAAAGCGGTCTGCACGGCGGTCGATGACCCGGCTTGGGACACCAGCCCGATTGTCCCCGATACCGATGGCGATGGACGTAAAGACGGGGATGAGCGTAAAGAATCAATCGAGCTGTTCTATATCACTGACCCGATGGTCGCCGACACAGATGGCGATGGCGTAAACGATGGTCAGGAAATGACCAACGGCACCAAACCGAACAATAAAATCACGGTGAATATCACCGCCACCACCACCGTAATCGAAGCTGAAAAAAGCAGCAGCGATCCACTGCCGCAGACCATCACCGTTACCGTCACCAACAATAATGGTGCCTCAGCGAACACGACTTCTGGCAGTGTCGAGGCCATCACACTCTATTGGAAGACGACACAGGGGAGCGCATTGATCAGTCCCTACGGAATTGCGGTCAGTGGCACAGACTTCAGGGCTGTAACAGGGACAGTCGCGACGGGCATCAACCCCATCACCATCCCGGCCAATACCGCTAGTTTCACTCTGACGGTCTATACTCTGGGCGACAACAACTCTGCCGATAACAACAAGAATGAGTATTTCTACATCGACATCCTGTATCCCGGCGACAGCTTCGGGACGACAACCACTAAGCGCTTGACCAATGCTGCGCTTGGGACATCCCGTGGGTTCGTCATCATTGATGACCAAGACAGCTAGACCGTAAACGCGCCCCGTCTGTGATGGGCGGGGCGCATCCTCCTCAACACTTCGGCATAAAACCCTCAGACAAGGACTGGAAAATCATGATCCGTAGTTTTAGTTCGCACCCGCCCCAATCACATCACCAACCCAAAGAGCGCGGCCAAGCCATCGTCATCATCGCCTTCGCTATGATTGCGCTGTTGGCTTTCACCGGCCTTGCCATCGACGGCGGCGGCCTGATTGCCCTTTACCGCGACGCAGTGAACGCCACCGATGCGTCGGTCTTGGCAGCCAGCTATGCCATCTGCGTCAGCGATAACGGCAATCCTGTCGAAGCGGGGTTAGACGCCGCCAAGAAAAACGGTTTCGACAACAACGGCACGAGTAATCGGGTGACAGTCACGTATCCGCCGCACAGTGGTGAGCAAATTGGCAACCGCGACTATGTACAGGTAGAGATATGGGCTGAGAAGCCGGCTTACTTCATCCAAGTGGTGCGCCAAGAACCACTGGTAGTAAACACCAATTCGGTGGGTTACTGTCGCCAGAAATTCAACCCAGCCACCGTCGGCGCGATTTTCGGCATCAGCGATACCTGCGATAATTCGGTAGACATCTCCGGCGCAGGACAAACTATCACGGGGGGCGTCACCAGCAATAGCGACATTGATTTCACCGGCGGCGGCCAACCTGTGGTCATCACTGGTGACCTCAACGCAGTCGGCGACGTAGAAATCGACACCAGTAAAGTTACTGTGAACGGCACGGCCACTGGCGGCGTACCGCACATCGATAACCCGTTATCGATTGTCGATATTGCCGACTATGCCCCGGGCGGCGGGATTTACGAGGCGCTACCCGATGATATGGTGCATTACTACAGCGGCGATTTCAGCCCAGCCAGAGACTCGGTACTCTCCGGCCTGTACTTCGCGGAGGGCGATGTCAAAATCAGCAAAAGTGACAATGTGAGATGGGGACCATTAGGCGCGACCATCGTCAGTCGTGGTGTCATGGACATCCATGTCGATAAGGGTGTCCCACCCGTTTACTACACTGAACTTCTCTCACTGGGTTATACCGACCTCCCCGTGGCGGGCTTCATCTTCTTCAGCACGGCGGGTAACAAGGGCTGCACCGGCAACGCATCCAATAATGCCATTTCCTATACTGGCGACATCAATACCACTGGCGTGGTCTATGGTCCGAACGGCGTGGTCGATTCCAGTTTCCCCAATGTGACCTATATCGGCGCGGTGATTGGCTGGCGCGTCAAGATGAGCGGCTCAAGCGCGACCATCATCCATGACCCCGCGCTGTTGCCTCCCTTACCGCCGAAGGTTTACGTCGCGCAATAAGGCGATAAAACTCAGTCGAATGTAAGCAAACCACCCAAGTCACTCGACTTGGGTGGTTTTATGTATTGGATGAATGCCCCCGTGGGATTTGAACTTACAACCAATTGATGTTGCGAAAATTGCTCAACGGGCGCGCAGGTCATTTCTGGACTCATTGGGTTAGCCGAGGACATCCGCGACGACTCACAGCGAGGCATCGATTTAAGATTGAGCGAAATCGAGACAGCATTTTATGATGCCCTTGCCGAGAGCAAATCCTCCGTGGAAGTTATAGGCGATAAGGAACTTGGCCGCCACATGGTCGGGCGGGGCGGAATAGTTCGTTTTTGTCGCCGTGGTGAGAAAAATTTACATGCCAACGTCCAACTTTGCCATGTCTAATGTCCAAAAATTCCCCAAACCCCATCAGACACCTATGCTACGCTGTTTATATCAAAGCGTAAAATAGAGGGGTTTACCCGTGCCACCTATCATCCAAGAACCACCAGCCCCAATCCAAGAAAACGGCATCGACCTTGTAGCGGTGTATCGTCAACACCATCGACATGATCGACATGGACGCGGGCGTGAGCGGTAGCAAGAAAATCCGTGAGCGCAAGGGCATGTCGCTACTTTATGACCTGATTGAATCGGGTCAATTAGGCTTGGTGGCCGCGCAGGATGTAGACCGCTTTTTCCGCGATGTGACCATGATTGAAACGGCTCGTACTTCCCGGAGATTCCAGAGGGTGCAATCCCTGACGGTTTCAAGTTAGACCGTCGCCGGACGTTGGTCAATCCGTTGGGGACGACATGGGAGACCCAATATAGTTATCTCAGCGATGGAAAAACCCGCGTCGTACAAATTTATCCGGGTCTGAACGGCAGTACCACCCCGTATATTATTCACCGAGATTACGACCTCGCAGGGCGAGTCAACTTCATTATCTATAATGACACGCAGGTGACGCCCAATATCGGCATCGGCTATACGCTGGCTGGTCGTCGGGCGGTGATGATTGAATACAATAGCACTGCCCAGATTCGCACCACCCTATACGCCTATGACGCTGCCAACCGCCCAACCCAAATCAATTACGATGTCAATGGCGACGGATCGTATGACCATATTGTCCAATACGCCTACGACGCGGCAGGTCTGCGGACGCAGGTCAAGGCCGTCAGCGATGGCAACCGCACCATTGATTACGGCTACGACGCGCTCGGGCGCAACACCGCCATCGTCAACACACAATCAGGTGTGGCGATCGGCATCACCGCGACCTATGACTCCGCCCATCGGCTGAAAGAAATCACCCGTAATCTGGTCAAATCGACCCACAAATACGACGCAGCCAGCCGCCTGACCCAGCTCCATCACTGGTGCGCGTATCCGGGCAATCCGCTCACGCTGATGAAATTTGACTACACCGTGAACGCGCTAGGCAACCGCACACAAGCCGTCGAACAATGGCGCCCCAATGCCACCAATCCCGTCGTCCAGCGCACGATTAACTATGCCTACGATTCCGCCTCGCGCCTGACCGGAGCGACCTACACTCCCAACCTGACGGGGACTGCGCCAGCGCTACACACCTATGGTTACACCTATGACCGTTCCGGCAACCGTCTGACCGAGACGCTCAATGGCACAACCCGCACTTTCGGATATAATTCAGCTAATCAACTGGTCACACAGGGTAGCACGACCTTGACCTACGACCTGAACGGCAATCTGCTTTCCGACGGCACAAACCCACACACATGGGATCACGCCAACCGACTCAAGAGCATGGGCGGCGTGAGCTATTCCTATGACGGGGACGGCGACCGTACATGGCGAGGCGCCAACGGACAGGCCACGCTGTATATGCTGGACAAACAAGCCCCGCTGACCGTGGTTCTCAACGAACAGAACCTAAGCAACTATGTCCGCTATGTCCACGGATTGACCGGCCTGCTCGCCCAGCAAAACCCCGCCGGGGTCTTCCAATGGACACTGCAAGA
>DAOTTP010000051.1:0-33112 GCA_034437835.1 Anaerolineae bacterium
TGGGATAGGCAAAACATCGGTGTAGAATAATAGATTGAACGCATTAAATTTCAAATGATGGTTGCCCTCAGCGATGATTGCAGAAGGATAATCGGCGGGGCGGGCAAGCCTCGTCCCCACAAAATTTCTGGTGATGTGTGGTCAAAATCGCGTCACCGAATGCCGTATAGTGGCGCAGCGCCCGATAAATTTTCAGACCAATTCCATCTATAATTCTCTCCTTGATGGACTCTACTGGTGCATAATCAAAAGACACGCACTCAAAGGACTAAAATGAGCGAGATGCTGGCGCTGCTGCGCCATATCGGGCGCTGGTTGCTGTTGGCTGGTCTGGTCGGGGTTTTGACCGGCGCTGCCTCTGCGCTATTCCTCGCCCTGTTAGATTTAGCGACTCAGACTCGCCTCGCCAATGGCTGGCTGCTGTTTTTGTTGCCCATCGGCGGATTCATCGTCGGCTATGTCTATTGGCGCTATGGCGGTCTCGCCGTCGGCGGCACGGGTCATGTGATAGACCAAGCCCATACCCTCAGCAGTCGGGTTCCAGCGCGGATGGCTGCTTTAGTGTTGTTCGGGACAGTGATGACTCACCTGTTTGGCGGCTCGGCGGGGCGGGAAGGGACGGCGGTTCAAATGGGCGCGAGTCTGGCAGATAGCGCCCGCCGTCTGCTCAAAATCACCGACCCGCAAGACCGGCGCTGGCTGATTCAAGCCGGTATCAGTGCCGGATTCAGCGCCATTTTCGGGACGCCCATCGCGGGGATAGTGTTCGGGCTAGAAGTTCTAAACGTCGGGCGGGTGAGGTATGACGCGCTCATCCCGTGCTTGATTTCCGCCGTGGTCGGTGACTTGACCGCCCGCGCATTGGGCGCACATCACGCGCATTATCCGCAAACGGCGCTGACCGGCTTGGACGGCGGACTGGTGCTGAAAGTCGCGCTGGCAGGGGCGATTTTCGGGCTGTGCGCGTGGGCGTTTATCAGCCTGATGCACGCGATAAAACACGCCGCCGCCAGATTTATTGCGTGGCCGCCCTTGCGCCCGGTGGTCGGCGGCTTGATCGTGATTGCGTTGGCGGTGCTGCTTAACACGTCGGATTATCTCGGCCTGAGTCTGCCGCTGATTCAACAGAGCGTTGGCGGCGAGGGTGTTCCGGTGACGGCCTTCGCGCTCAAGCTGATTTTCACCGCCGTCACGCTGGGGACGGGATTCATGGGCGGAGAAGTCACACCGCTGTTCGTGATCGGCTCAACGCTGGGCTATACGTTGGGGACGGCGCTGGGCGTTGACCCGTTATGGCTGGCGTCTATCGGGTTCGTGGCGGTATTCGCGGGCGCGAGCAATACGCCGCTGGCGTGTGCGCTGATGGGAATAGAGTTATTCGGCGGCGGCGCGGCGTTGTATCTGGTGATCGGGTGCGTGATGGCGTATGTATTCAGCGGGCATCGCGGTATTTATATGACTCAGCGCCTCGATACGCCCAAATCCCCGTCCGACATCTCCTACGGCACGATTTTGAAGGATTTATAGAGATGGTCAATCACGCAGCTAGAGGGATGGTGCGCCACGCCCTCATGTGGGTAAATTGCGCCCTGATTTTGGCATTTCATCTGATGCCTACTACGGCGCAAGCATCCCCGATGATATGCGGGGCGGATTTATCATTTGTGCCGCAGGTCGAGGCGGGCGGCGGATTATTTTATGACGACTCCGGCGCTTCGGTTGATGTGATCGATGATTTGGCGGCGCAGGGCTTGGATATGGTGCGGTTGCGCCTGTGGCACACGCCCGCCGATGGCGTGAACGGCCTCGACTCGACCCTAATTATGGCGCGGCGAATCCACGATGCAGGGATGAGACTGCTCTTGGACATCCATTATTCAGACACATGGGCAGACCCCGCCCACCAGACCAAACCGGCGGCGTGGGAAAATTTACCGTTCGATGCGTTGACCGAGGCCGTCCATGACTATACAGCGGAAGTCGTTTCGGCATTGGTAGAACAGGGGACGCCGCCCGCCATCATCCAAATCGGCAACGAAATCACGCCGGGGATACTATGGGAAGACGGGCGCGTGCAGGACGATACCGGTTGGTTGAACTTGATTGCGCTGCTCAACGCCGGAGTCGAAGGCGCACATTCCGCCGCGCCAGACGCCGACATCATGCTGCATATCGATTCCGGCGGGAACGCCGAGACCAGCCGCTGGTTTTTCGACCATATCGGCGACTCGGTGGATTTCGACCTGATTGGGGTATCGTTTTACCCGTGGTGGCATGGTGAATTGGGGGATTTGCAAGCCAACCTCACGATGCTGGCCGAGCGTTATGGCAAGCCGATTATCGTGGTCGAGACCGGCTATCCGTGGACGTTGGGTTGGGCGGATGATACGCACAATATGGTCGGCGAGATGGCTCAACTTCACGCCGGTTTTCCGGCCACGCCCCGTGGTCAACACGCTTTTTTAACGGCGCTGACTGCTATTGTCGCCGATGTGCCGGATGGCTTGGGGCGCGGCCTATTTTACTGGGAGCCAGCCACCATCTCCGCCCCAGAGTTCGACTCATTCATGGAAAACCTGACGCTATTTGACTATGACGGCCATCCGTTGCCGGGTTTGTCTGCGCTGGTCAACTGCGGCGGGTGAATCACTCAAGCAACAACAATTCCACGATGACGACATCACGCCATTGGCCGTTGAGTTGCGCGTGTTTGATGTACACGCCGACCTCACGGAATCCCAGCGACGCCATCAAATGGCGACTGGTGGTGTTTTCGATAAAGATGCGCGAGAGCAACTTCCAATAGCCCGCCGCCCGCGCCGCTTCAATCAAGCCGTTCATGGCGATTCTGCCCGCCCCGATTCCACGCGCCTCATACACCGAATATTCGGCGATTCCGACGTAACACTCACGCGGGTGATAGCCGGACATGGACGCCCACCCAATCACTTCCCCATCACGCTCGACCACGACCACCGGATACGGCGCATCGAACCACGCTCGCACATCTTCGGCAGTGCGCGGGCGGGTTTCAAAGGTGGATGTGCGGTCTTCAATCCCCTGAGTATAGATGCGGGCGATGGAGTCGGAATCGGCGGGGGTTGCGGGGCGGGTGGTCAGCGTCATGGCGTACCTCATGCGTGGGCGCGGCGTGGGGGAGATTAGGCGTAAAATAATGATAGTAGCGTAACCTGTATTTTTTCGAAGGCGGTAGGCACATGCGAGTCTGGTTATTGGTTTTAATGATGTTATTGGCGGCTTGCGCGTCGGTTGGGTGGGCTGACCCTGTGGTGGATGATACGGTCAATGAGGCCGCGCCGCTGTTGGACATCCCAGAAGGCACAGAGATTTTCCTGCTGGCGGCGTTCGGCGATTCCAACGCCGCCACGCCCAGCCTGACCGATGTCCTGATGTTGGTCGCAGTGGATACGGCTAACGGGCAAGTGTCGCTGTTGCACATCCCGCGTGACCTATGGGTGAATATCCCCGGCTTCGGGATGGATAAAATCAACACCGCCTATTATTCGGGCGAGACGCACAAGGTTGAAGGCGGCGGCATCGAGACCTTGCGCCAGACCCTGATTTATAACTTCGGCCTAGATTTCGACCATTATGCCCTGATGGATTTCACCGGATTCTTGGGCGTCATTGACCAGTTGGGTGGCATCCGCATCGCGGTAGATTGCACCATCCAAGACTGGAAATTGATTGACCGCTACGCCGATAAATCGGTGGCAGAGAATTATGAGATGTTCACCCTGCCCATCGGGGTTTATACATTGGATGCCGATACCACCCTCTGGTACGTCCGCAGCCGTATCACGTCGTCTGACCTAGACCGTGGACGCCGCCAGCAAGACGTTTTGCGGGCGATTTGGCGGTCTGTGCGCTCACAAGATTTGCTGAATACACTTCCGGCGCTATGGGAGGCGACCTCTCAGTATGTCATCACCGATTTGACGCTGACCGATGCGCTGGGCTATGCGCCGATGGGGCTGTCCATTGACGCCGACAAGATGGAGCAATATCGCTTTAAGATGGGGACGCATATCAACAATGCCCTTAGCCCCGCGCCGAGGTTTAGCAATATCCTCCAGCCGGAATGGGGCGCTATCCACGACCTCCTGAGCGATTTCATCACCCCGCCGACGGCCAATCAGGTCGCGTTGCGCGGCTTGCGGATTCAGGTCATCAATGCGGGCAACGTCAACGGAATAGCTACCGTGGCGGCTGACCGACTCATACAAGAAGGATTCAGCCCAGAAATCATCACCGAGGCCACCCGTGAGCGCGAGTTCACCGCGATTTACGACTATACCGGGCAAGAAAAAGGCTCTCCGATACCGACCTTCCAACGCCTGTTCCGTACCACAGCCGATGGCGTCATCGTGCAGCCCGACCCCAACCGCACTGTCGATTACAAAATTTATGTCGGCGCAAGCTACAGCGGTTGGGCGTGTACCCGCAACGTCATCCAACCCCTATTGCTGCCCACCGTAACCCCAACCCCTTAGTAGAGACACGGCATTGACGTGTCCGCTCATGGCGTCGGGCTAGGGCTTAGGGTCGGCGGCGCGGTGATAATCAAGCCGACTGCCGCTGGGATAACGCGCACGCCATCGGGGGCGATTTGTGCGCCAGTGATGCTGGCCTGTGGCTGTACGTCTTGTGTCCCGGCCGTAAGACCGGTCACATCCACGGTGACGGACACATCTTCAAATTCGAGCGCGTCAAGGATGGGCTGTGGCCCCGTCAAGATGACCGTGACGCGACTGGGGATGACGCGCACCTCCCCCGTCGCGCCAACCACCCGCACGGCTACGCCGTCGAATTGACGCTGTGCCACACGCGCCTCAATCACGATGCTGACCTCTACGACTTGCCCCTCAAGCAACGTCACGCTGCCCGGAAGCAGGCCGTCCGGCAAAATGACAGCCACCTGCTCGGTGAAATTGGCCGTCCGCCCGCTGAGGTCAATGCGCGCAGTATCAAGGATTTCTGGCAATGCCGCCAGAATCGCTGGCGAGGCGCGCACGGTCACGGTTTCCGGGCTATAAGTGTCGAGGCGAGCGACATACCCGGACGGCACGCTCTCATAATCAATCTGCGGGCTGACCGGCACGGCCAGCACATCCTCGCGCTGGCGGATTTCAATGCTGACGGTGATGGTGGCTTGCGCCAATGTGATATCGCTGACGGCCACCCCGTCGGCATCCACTGGGATGAGGATAGCGTCATCTTGTGTACTATTACGCGCTTGACTCAGGTCGATTCGGGCGAGCAAATGGTCAACCAATTCGACCTGCGCCAGCGTCCCGCTAATCAAGACCTGCGTCTCGCTCAGGGTGACGGATTCGCGCATATAGCCGGTAGGCACATCGGCTGTAAATTCAATTTCAACCGGCTTCTGGCGGGCTTGGCGCTGTTCCAGCGTCACGGTTAATTGGGCAGGGCGGGTATCGACCATAGCGCGGCGCGAGGTCGTGACCACCAGCGGGGCGGCGTGTGTGCCGGGGGATAGGTTGCTCAGGTCGGCGCGCACGGTGATGTCCTCCGAGGTGAACAGTTGAAGCACCGAGTCACGGGCGCGAACGTTCACCGTGACCGTGCGGCGCAGGCTGCTCCGGTTGGTCAGGATCATCGCATCGTTTTCGACCAATTGGATTGGGATGTTGTTGAATACCGCTACCCGCAGCGGGTCGGCTTGTAGGGTGGCGATCACCCATACGAAGAAGGCCAGCCCTAGCGCCGCCCCAAACCAGACCGCATCACTTGAAATCCGCCGCATAATTGCCTTTTACTATGATGCCGAGGGGGGATGCCCCCGGCTGAACCTTTCTAAAAGACGCGACCATACACGCTGAACGCGGCCATTGTCAGCGAGGGCTGTGGGCGCGAAAAACCCTTCCAGTAACGGGCGTAGACGGTCTAACTCAATGCGGACAATCATCCGCCCGCCCTGTGTCAGTGCGATACGCCCAGTTTCTTCGCTCACCAACACGCAAATGGCATCGCTGACCTCACTGATGCCCAGCGCGGCACGGTGGCGCGTCCCCATCTTACGATTGGGCATGTTGCGACTGGCGGTCAGGGGTAGTACCGCCGCCGCCGCCGCGATTTTCCCCGCCCGGTTGATGATGACCGCGCCGTCGTGGAGTTCGGTTTTCGGCCAGAATACCGTCAGCAACAGTTGGGATGTCACCGTCGCCTCTAAAATGATGCCGGTACGGATGAAGTCGCCCAACGTACTATCACGTTCCAACACAATCAGCGCCCCGTGACGGCGCTCACTAAGCTTATCTACCGCCTGCACGATTTCATCAATCACTTGGGCGCGTAGGCTTTCTGCCCGTTCGGTGCTGTTGAAAAAACTCCCGCGCCCCAATTGTTCTAACGCCCGTCGCAGTTCCGGCTGGAAGATGATGGGGATGGCGACGGCCAGCACGGTCAGCAGATTGTTGAGAACCCAGCCCAGCGCTTGGAACTCGAACACCAGACTCAGGACGACCATCCCGACCAAGACCGCCAATGTGCCGCGCAGTAACGCAATGGCTTGCGTTCCGCGAAATAGCAAACTGACGCCATAAAATAAGGTGGCGACGATGAGGATGTCTACCAACGCTCGTAGGTCAAAATTCTCCAGCGTCCACAGTAAATCCAACGCGGCCTATCCCTCTAGTTGGCGCAGTAAGTTGCGGTATTGTTCGATATTCGGCGGATCCATCTTGGTGATTTGGCGGATGGTCACAATCGCGTCTTGGGTCAAACCAGCCTTCAATTGGAGTTCGCCCAACGAGTCTAACTGCTTAATGGCGTCAGTGGTGCGCCCCAATTGGCGGTAAATCCCAGCGAGGCGTGAACGGACACCGATTTCGGTTGGGTAGAGCCGCGCCAGTTCTTCCAACGCCTTGAGGATCGGGTTGACCTGTCGGTTTTTGGCGAACATCCCCAATAGCATGTCGAGGCGGCGCATCGCTTCAACCGAATTGCCCTGATTGAGCAGGATTTCGGTCAATTGACGGTAGGCACGCTCGTCCTCTGGATTAATCTCGATGATTTCTTCATAGAGGCGCTGGGCGCGGCGCGTATCGAGGCGGCTGACATCAATATCGGCCATCGCGTGCTTGACCAACAGCAAATCGTCACGGGCGTTCATCCGGCGGGCGATGCCTTCCGCCACCAGATAAACCTCGCGTGCGCCCTCGACATTGCCTAACTGTTTATAGGTCTGCCCCAGTTGGATGTAATGGATGAGCGATTCATCCGTCCGCCCCTGATACTCTAGCACGCCAATCAGTTCTTGGCGGATGGTGGTATCCAACGGAGCCATTTCGATGACCTCGTTGAGGACGGAAGTGGCGCGGTCATATTCCTCACGGATGAGGTAAACCCGCGCTACGATGTAATATTTGTTGATGGCCTGCCGCAACCGCCCTTCCTTAACCATGATTTCGGCCATGCGGACATGGGCGGGCAGATACGACGGCGCTTGCTCAACGGCTTGGTGCGATTCATCCATCGCCAATACCAGTCGCCCTTCACGGATATAGCGGTCAATCCGTGCGATGGTGTCGGCCAACTCATCACCGCCCTCGCTGCCGAGGAAGTCGCGCATCCCGCCCGCGCCACCTTGCCCACCGATTTCGCCGAGATGCTGGCGCAAGTCAATCACACGCTGCGGCCAATCCTCACCGCTTAGGGTGCGGATGAAGCGCTCGTTGATGGCTTGCAGAGCATCTGGCGTGGTTTCTTTCAGCGAATCCAACAAGTTACTGTAGGTTTCTTCTAATTCGGCGGGGGTGCCGCTCTTGCGCTGCGTCTCCACGGCTTGCAGGCATTGGATGAGGTAGCGGGCAGCCTGTTGGTGCTTGCCAAGTTTTGTATAGGCCATGCCCAGCGCGTGCATCGCGCCGCCGGAAATATTGGGGTCTACTAGTGCGTCTCCGAGGTACTTCACCGCTTCGGCGGCGTCTTCTTCCAGCAGTAGGAGTCCGCCGAGGCTCATTTTGAGGCCGGGGTGGGGCAGTGATTTGACCGCCCGCTGATAAGCCGCAATCGCGCCCGGACGGTTTCCTTGCCGTTGAAGTTCCATCCCAGTCAGGGCATCCGCCCCCGTGGCGTCTAACATGCCTTGTTCTAGCACATAAGCGGCCAGCAAGTTTTGGGATTGGCTCATCGCCTCACCCATCGGCCCCATCGGGTCGCCAGTGGTGCTGATGACCCCACCGCCCTCCTCATCGAAAAGGCCGAAGTCCTCATCCAATCGCTTGGCTTCTGGGACATGGCGGCTGACGGCGTTCTCATCTTCAGGCGGCAACACTTCACCGCCAGAGCGCAGGGCGGCCATCGTGTTCAGCGCCCGCGAGTCACGCGGTTCAAGCGCGAGGGCACGTTCAACCGCCTTAATGCCCTTATCAATTTGGTTGCTGCGGGCGAAACGATAGCCCAACATCAGATAGTGGTAGAGCGCCCGCTTTTTATCGCCGGTGCGCTCGTGCGCTTGGGCGAGTTTGGCATGGATGGGGATGAGACCGGGCGTGAATTGGACGGCGAATTCCCATGCTTGAATCGCCTTTTCAAGGTCGCGCTGCTGTAAATATAGGTCGGCGACCTGTGTATAGCGTTGCGACGCTTCTCTCAGATTGCCGATGGCCTCCAACGCATACGCAGCGCCTTCTAACGGGGTTGGGTCTTCCGGCGCGAGGGTCACAGCCCGTTCATAGACTTTGAGCGCCTCGTTCATCCGGTCAGCGCGCACCAGCGACAGGCCGAGGTTATTCAGCGCTTCTGGGTCTTCTGGAAATTCTTTCAGCGCCAGCGAGTAATAGCGGATGGCGTTGTCCCAGTTCTGTTCCCATGCCGCGTCATGCCCAGCCGTCATATAGGTGTCATAGGCGTTTTGGTTGTCGGCCATTTCTTAAAATCCTTTTTTAGCGATGAGTCCTGAGTGATGAGTTTCCACCCTATAAGGACTAACGACTCATTTCATCAATGTGGCGAGGATCGCCTTTTGCGCGTGTAGGCGGTTGTGCGCCTGATTGAACACAATCGAGCGTGGGCCGTCCATCATCTCATCGGTAATTTCTTTGCCGCGATAGGCCGGTAGATCGTGCATCACCACCGCGTCTGGGTTCGCCAGCGCCAACAGGTCGGCGTTGACCTGATAACCAGAGAAAACCCCGATGCGCTCGGCGGCTTCTTCTTCCTGCCCCATGCTAATCCATGTATCGGTATACAGGATGTCTGCCCCGCGTGCGGCGTCTTCCGGCGCGATGACCTCGGTGAAGTCGATTTCACTGCGGCGCATCATCGGCGCGGCGGCGTCCTTGATCTTCTGGGGGATTTCGTAGCCTTTGGGCGCGGCGATGGCGTAATCCAAGCCGAAATGGGCGCACATCAGCAGCAGAGAGGATGCGACGTTGTTCCCATCCCCAATATACGCTAATTTCAATCCTTGCGTGCGACCAAATTGCTCTTTAATCGCCATGACATCCGCCATGACTTGGCATGGGTGGCGTTCGTCGCTCAGACCGTTGATGACCGGCACGCTTGACCACTTGGCGATTTCGAGGACATTATCATGCCCGAACACCCGCGCCATGATGCCGTGAACCATGCCGTTCAATACGCGGGTGACATCGGCGATGCTCTCGCGCTTGCCGAGTCCGATTTCCGACGGCCCTAAGTAAATCGCCGAGCCGCCGAGGTGCTGCATCCCGACATCAAAGCTGACGCGAGTCCGCAACGACGGTTTTTGGAAAATCATCGCGAGGATTTTGCCCTTGAGGATGGGCTTGTTGCCGCCCGCGAAATGCTCACGCTTCAACTCTATTGCGAGGTCGAGCATCGCTTGGAGTTCTTCGGATGACCAGTCTTCAAGTTGGAGGAAATGCCGCATGACGCCTTCTATCTCTGTGCCAGAATTATGCGACGGAGTATAACACGCCAGCGGCGCGTGGGCGAAATATATTCCCCTGACTACTTATGGAGAACCTGAATAGAACTAGCATAATGCACATCATTGGGAATTTTCGTAGGGGCGAGGCTTGCCCGCCCGCTATTTGAGATGACACAAACGCTCGTTGTAATTATGCAGTTTTTGTTTCGGTTCTCCATTAGACCGTTAAACGGTATGTGTCAAGGATAATGAGACAACTTCGTAAAAACGGTTAAGAGAGAGTCTCGGGCTGGTCGGGTGGGTTGAGATAGACCGCCGTTGGAACGCCTTTGACCATTGGTCTGCCGCGAGTGAAGCGCGTGGGGTCAGCAGCGTAAGCCACTGACGTTTCGGAGATTTGAGCCTCTTTCAGCTTGGATGGGACTTTATTGAGCGATGATTAGCCTTCTGTCTCTTTCCCGAACGTCTATTCAGTGTGCGGCGGCTAACTTTTGGCGAAAGTATTGCAGACGCAAACGATTTCTTAACGTTTCTCAATTTGACAATCGCTTAAACGGGCGTTAAACTATTCTTATAAGTAGTAAGGAGGCAGATGTTAAATGAAGCCTACTCCCCAAAAACCCCACACCAGCTAAAACACGCGGATTGTCCTTGAGGACTCCGCGTGTGTTTTTTTGCCGCACATTTACTCGTAGGAGGAATACCATGGATTACAGCCTGATTGGGAAAATTCAAAAAGCTAAGGAATACGCAGAAGACCCAACCCGTGTCACATTCAACAGCCTCACTCTTGAATTTCAAGGCGATAACAACACTTATATCATTTCATTAGGGCCAGACGGTTGGCAAAGTAACGATAACGGTTTCCAGAAATATGGCATCAGCCCGCACATCATGGCGATGGAGCGCATGTTCGGCTCGATGTTGAAGCGTGAGCCGTTGCCCTATGCGCCGGGTCAGAATGTGGTCAGCGATGTCGAAAAAGCCAAAAAATATGCCGGCGAGCCACACCGCATCACCTTTTTATCCTTCAATGCACGTTTCCGTGGCGACCACAACGAGTACAACATCAATTATGATGAAGGCGTGTGGCAGTGCGATAACCCCTATTTCATCAGTCACGGCGTATGCAGCCACACGATGGCGATGGAACGTCTACTGAAGGGGATGGTCAAACCCAACATCCCCGTCGCTACACCACAGATGATGACCGAATAACCTATTACACCGCATCCTCTAAAACAAAACGGACGCTAATATAAGCGTCCGTTTTCGTTTTGTCTCTTATTCCTTAATTCTCACCCTCGCCAACCGGCTCTTTGTTGGTCAGCACACTAATGAGGTCGGGGCGGGCGTCATCTAGGAAGGCGTAAATCGGCTTCTCGTTGCGGAGCGTATCGACGAACGCCATCAGGTCGGAAATCGGCAGATACATGGCGGCCTTGCGCTCACCGGGGTTGAACCATGGGGCTGGAATCGGGCTGTCTGGGGAGATAAAGACCACATCCAACGTATGTTCCTCATCGGACTTGACCGGCGTCCCGCTACAGCGCACTTGCGCCCGCACCAAGACCTCTTTGCCATCCACCATGCGGCGCTCTAGCTGACGCCAAGATGTCTGGTAAAACTTGACTTCGATTGTGACGGATGCCATGCGTTATTTTACCCCTGAGTGACGTTTGATGATGATACCCGCTATTATAACCCCTTAGCGGCTTGCTTGCGCCGCAAAAAGAGCCACCCCCTCATCCAAGCGATGGGTGAGGGGGTGGTTGTCTTGATAGGGATAGGGCGGGTTTTTATGCCTCGAACTTGATGACGCGGATTGGCGTGATCCACCAGCCGTCGTAGTAGGTATCGACCAAGTTCAGCGAAGCATTCCCTTCCGCGTCGCTGCCGTCGCAGTCTTCCTTTTTGACGCAGTAGGTGGTCAACCTGTCCATACGGAAACGGAGCAGAATATTCTGACCGATGTAGGATGTCAGGTTATTTGTCCTGACCTGCCACGGCTCTATACCGGGCGTGGTCACACCATAGGTGGTATCGCCGAAACTGGTGCTGTTGAACGAGAAACTGTAGGCGCTAAATGCGGGTGGCGCAGCCGCCGTCAAGTTGGCATTCGTCCAAGTGAAGCCGCCATCTACACTGACCTCAAGGCGGGCATTGGTATTGCTCGCCAAGCGGTATTTGGTCTGATACTCCAGTAAGACCATCGCTGAGGTCGGGACTTCGGTCAGGTTAAGCACGTTCTTCAGGATGAGCGACGTGTTGGAATAGGGGATGGGCTTGACGTCAGGGATGGGGCCGCCGGACGCCTTGGGGCTGTCGCTGAATGAGAAGCGTCCATCGGTCACACTGAGCGTCACCGTGCCGTCACCGGTCTTTTCATAGTATTGCAGCGTGATACGATAGCGTTTGCCATTGACGAAGGCGAATGTGCCTTGGTCAGCGACTTCACTGCTGTCCGTCCAACGGTTGACGACGTTCCATTCCACCGGCGTGGGCAATACAGGCACACCCGCTACCAGTTCTTCAATCTTCAAGCGCACGCCGTCGTCGGCGCGGGTCGTGAAGCTTCGGACGCCAGATGGGAAGTCGATGCCGCCGACGACTGGGGTATCGACAACCGCACGCATGACGAGGTTATCGGTCTTAGTCCAACCGCTGACCGGTGAACCACTGAAGAAGCGGTAGTTGATATTGGTCACAAGTTGCGACCTATCACCCGCAGCCGGAGTCGGATTTTGCAGGAAGACCTTGGTACCCTCGCGCAATTTATTGTTGTTGGAAGTCCCACCGGGCGCGAGGTTGGGGCAGTTGGCACAGTCCCACCACTTCACATCCCACACGCCGAGGGTGACTGGGCCGCCGCCGCCGCCTTGGAAGACCGCGACATCCAGCCCCCATTTACCTTCCGCCGTCCAGTTGGTGATATTGCGCGAACGGTCATCGAACTCAGCGAGATTGAGGTTGGTGGTCAATGGGTTGGGCAGGCGGTGTTCCAAGCGAATGTTATCGATATACCAGCCGTCACGATTGCTGTCGTTGTCCAGTGCGTCATAGACAAAACGAATCCGAATGCGCTTGCCTTGTGTGTTGCTGTTGGCGAGATAGGCATAGGGCGCTAGGTTAACGACGGCCTTCTGCCAACCATAACCCGTGGTCGAACTATTCGAACCGCGTGTCCACGCCGTCGTCCATGCCGACCAACCGCGTTCTTGGTGATAGCACTGAATCACGCCTTGATTGGCACAGCGGGTTACCAACATATCATTATCAATGGTTGCGGCGGCACGGGTATCCTCAACAGAGATTTCAACCCGTACATAGTCATCCGCGCCGATGTGGTAATGCGTCCAGAACGACAACATCGGGGCTTCGTCTTCACCAAACACGGCACGCAGGTCAATGATTGGCTCAAGTTCCATCACGCTATAGCTGTCGATGGGGGTACGCCATGCCGTGTCGCCAAAGTCATCATTGCCCGTAGCGACATTACGATAGCCGGTGGGCGCACGATCCTGTCCGCCAATAGAGCTTTCATGCAGGCTGAGTGCGCCGCCACGGGCATCATAAGAAACGGCGTTCCAGCCACTGCCGACGCGCAAGACTTCCCACCATTCTTTGTTGGTGGTGACGAAATCTGGCTCGACCACGAAGATTGCTCCCGTACCAACCCCCAATGAGGTGCTGTTGAACGGGTTTACACGGTTTTCGTTCGACGGCCAGAGCTTCAAGACCTCGCCGCTGTTATTGCCGATACGGATATCGTCGATGAATACGCCATCATCGCTATTGCTGCTGTCAGCCTTGAGACCAAAGCGGAGCATGATGTCATCGTCCGCCAACTGCGCCCCCGTACCAACCCCCGGCGCACCGTTGGCGTCGGTGGTGAACTGCTTGAGGATGGGGTACAGGCTGACGCGGGTGAACTCCCATGACTTGTTGATAGCCGTGCGTGAATTGGCTCCGGCGGGGTTCGTTGCCATACCGCGACGATACATCCACAGCACGCGCCAAGAAGCAGCAGGTTCGCTGGCACGCTTCCATTCGATACGGAAGTCATCCGTCGCGGCGATTTCGTGCCATTGGACAAACGTCAGTTCTGGCACAATCGCGGGTGCGCCTTGCGTATTACTGGTGATGATTGTGCCAGTGGCATCTTGAAGCACCAGCTTACTGGGCGTGTCGTTATACAAGTCAATCGGCCAGCGCATGGTCATATAGGTGGTCGTGCTGTCGGAATAACCGCCGCGTGGTGAGGAGGCATACGAGATGGGTGTCACGCCATTAGTCGGGTTGAGACCCGCAAAGGCGATGGAGTCGGTTGGTTCCCATAGGCCGCTATATGACCAGAACAACTGTTGACCGTTGCCCTGTGCGTCATCGACGAACGGGTAGTTCAGCCACTTGGGGGCTTCCGCACGGCCAAGCAGGATTTGGTCAATCCACCAGCCGTCTTTGACCACCGCTTGCGAATGCACGAGCATGGCGAAACGCAGCCGGATTTGCGGCGGGTTGCCGGGTAGGCCGTTCAATGGGATAGCGAGTTCTTGTAAGGTCGGGTTGCGGAGTTCGCCCGTGACCGTGATATCGCGGATTAACCCGCCAGGGAGTGTCAACCAATTGGCCGGGCTGACGCTGTATCCATCCGTCGTGTACTGAACCTGTAGGCCTGTTTTGTCACCGACATGGAAGCCGTGATAGAAACTGAGGGTCGGAACGCCGGTATTGCCCTTCAGGTCGGGGGTCGGAACGTTGGCGAGGTCAATGAAGCCGTTGAACTCCAACGCATGGACGCGAACATCCTTCAAGAGATTGGTATTGGGCGAACCGCTGTGGCGCTTATAGGGGGTATACCCATTCACGCCGTTAGGGCCGCCACCGGCGACATCGTTGGGGTCATCCACCACGGGGTCAGCGCTGTCATGCCAGCCGAGGCCGCCCGTGCCATAGCGGTTGTTACTGACCAAGCGCCAGCCGCTTTCGTCGCCCGGATTGCTGCGGCCACCATCAACGATGAAGTCGAAGCGCTCATCAGCGTTATCCAATGTCCACAGCTTGTTGGCGGTGATCAGGGTGGAGGTCGCGTCGCGCACTTCAATGTCGTCAATAATCCACTTGGTTAGGCTGACAACACTGGTCGTTTTGATGACGAAACGGAAGGTCAAATGCTTGGGTGTGGTGCTGAAGCTGACCATCAGCGGGGTCAAGTCTATGGCGTTGCGCGTCCAGTTATAGTTGGCCGTGCCGCCCGTGGTATGCGATAAATTAACACGTTGCCACGTCATAGCAGTGCGGTTAGCCGTCTGAGGGAAAGCCGCAGCATCTAAGGGGATATATTCGGCGACTTCAACCCATGCCTCTGAACCGACGGGCAAGTCCCACACATCCCAGAAGGCCAACTCAGGCCGCAACATCGTCACCGGCATGATGACCGAGCCGCGCCACTCCAAATAGCAGGTGGTATTGGCGGCAGAAGGACCGCCCAAGTAGTCGTCAAACATATTTGACTCGGTGTTGGCGTCGTTACTATTGGTGAGTTGACCCCAATTACAGGCAAACGGGTTGCCAACCGTATTGGCGCGGTCATCCGGGTTTGCAGCGCCGCCAGTGATATCAACCTTCAGGCGTGCCGTGCCGGTCTTATTGTAATATTCAACGATGACGGTATGCGGTGCGCCGCTGTTGACAACCGTTATACCAGTCCACAGCATCGGAGCGGTCTGGTCTGCCCACGAGGTCGTGTTGTTGTTGGGGTCGCGCAAAGTCAGGGCGACACCATCAATGAACACGCGCACGCCGTCATCAGCGAGGAGACGGAAGGTCAGCGCCTGAGTTTCAACGGCTGGCGTAACCGGGTCATCTACGAACTCAATCGTGCGCTCAAAACGCACCGAGAAGTTCTGTCCGGGCGCAGCCGATGGGAAGCCAGACACGAACAACCCGTTATAGTCGATCCCCATCAGGCCGGGCTGGGTTATCTTAATGCTGCCAGACAAATTGATGTTGTCATAGAAATCGACCTTCCACGGCATCCCGCTCAGGTTGATATTGCTGTCCATGCGCCACCAACCGGCCTCATCCACCGTGTCCTTGAACGGAGCATTCTTCTGGATGTCCCCCGGGGTCTTGGTCGGCTTGGGCGTCGAGGTCGGTTGCGTCGGAGATGGGGTGAAGGTGTTGGTAAAGACCGGTGTAGGGCCTCCCGGCGTATCTACCGGCGTCGGGGGAGCTTTGGTGTTGGTGGCGATACCGCCGCCGGTGGGGACATATTCGAAAACGCTGGTGACGGTATTCCAAAATTCGACACCGCCGGGCGCGTCCACGATAGCGGTCTGACGCAGTACGTCATCCACGATGCGGTCAAATAAGTTACCGACCACAGGGCCGGTAGCGGCAAGACCGGCGCCGAAAGTCAGGCCAATCAATACCGTGATGAGTGCGTATTCGACCAATGCTTGGCCGCGTTCGCGTAGGTTGGGATGTGGGTTGTTATTAGGGGCGCGCATAACGGGCATACCCTCGTTGAATAAACGCTTTGACTCTTAGTTTGCAGTGTAGCGCACCGCCCTCCTAGTTTTGGGTTTTCTTTTGTAGGAAAGTTGTTCGAGGTCATTCACAGTGTATTGACACTACCCCGCCAGAGCGTTGAGTCGGCGTCACCCAAGCGTCAGCCTATGCGGGTGATTGCGCCGTATAATGAAGGTTATGACAGAAGTTTTAAGGGATGGGTGAGACGCTATGCGCCGTGTGATGGGGATTGGCCTGTTGGCCGTTTTGTTGTTTGGCGTGGTTGGAGGGGTAGCAGCCGCGCAAGGGCGCTGGGATGGACAAGGCCGCTTCACTATTCTGGTGATGGGGATGGACAGGCGTCCGGGCGCACGCGATACCCTCAACACGCGCACTGACGCCATCATGGTCGTGAGTTTTGACCCCGGCGACCCCGCCGACCCGTTGGATGACAGCATCGGCGTCTTGCACATCCCTCGTGACATCCACATCGTGCCGTTGGACGTGCAAAACGCTTATATCCGCATCAATACCTTAATGGTGCAAGGTGAGGCCATCCAAGAGAATTACGGCCCGTTCTATACCATGGACACCCTCAGCCAGAACATCGGCATGTACATCGACGGATTCATCACCTTCGATTTTGAGGCGTTCATTGCGATGGTCGATGCGTTGGGCGGTGTCGAAATCGACGTGCCGTATGCCATCAATGATCAAGATTTCCCAGACATGAATTATGGGTTTGACCCGTTCGTGATGGGTTCCGGCGTTCACTTAATGGACGGGCATACCGCGTTACAATATTCTCGCACGCGCCACAACGACAACGACTATCAGCGCGGCGAGCGCCAGATGCAGGTGCTGACCGCCGTCGGACTCAAGGCCACCGACGCCAGCGTATTACCCGGTTTGCTGGCGAACGCCCCGACCTTGCTGCAAGACCTGACCGGCCATGTCTATACCGACCTGACCTTAGATGAGATGGTTCCGTTGGCGCTATTCGCCGCCCGCGTCCCCGTCGAAAACGTCCGCACGGGGTCATTGAGCGGCAAATATATGGCGCAAATCGTCGTGACTGGCGACGGTGGGACGCTGCCCATCCCCAACTATGCGATTTTGCCCGACCTATTGCGCGAAGTATTCGGCGCAACCTACGCGCCGGGGAGCTAATCCAGCGGGGCGATGAACTCGACTCGATTGTCATATACGCCCCCTGTGATTCTGGAATCATGTGTGGTTTAATGGACTGTCCCCGATTGTGTATGTAATATCTTGAAAAAGTCTGACCCCCATCCATGAGGGGTTTGCGACTTTGGATTGTGTCTTAACTTGACTCAGCAGGGGATTACACCCTACACTGAGGCTGTCATGAGCGTTTATGAACTCTCTTGACCCATTCTCACTCATCACTCATCCAGATAGACAAGGGACGCCGCATGTCCGTTCTAACCTTTAACAACCTCGCCCAAAACTTCGGCGGGTACGATATTTTCGCCGGGTTAAGCGGGCGAATCGAAGCTGACAGCCGGATTGGTCTGGTCGGCCCCAATGGGGTCGGCAAAACATCCCTGCTGCACATCCTCGCCGGGATTGAATCCCCCACCGATGGGAACGTCAGCCGGAGCAGTACCCTGAGCATCGGCTATCTGCGGCAGGAGGCGATTGAGGCCTTCGGCGACGCCACCACCCCTTTGATGGATGAGATGCTCGGCGTGTTCGAGCCGCTATACGCGATGGAACGGCGGCTGCGTGAACTTGAAGAACTGATGGAAACCGGCGAACAAGCCATCTACGACGAGTACGGCGTGCTGATGGAAGAATACGAACGGCGCGGCGGCTATGACTATGATGTGCGCGTCGAACAGACCCTGACCGGCCTCGGATTCGCTGAAGAACATTATTATCTCCCGTTGAACAAACTCAGCGGCGGACAAAAAACCCGTGCGTTGCTGGCAAAACTGATGCTAGAGCGCCCCGAACTGCTCATCCTCGACGAACCGACCAACCACCTCGATATCCAAGCCATCACATGGCTGGAATCAGTGCTGGGGCGTTGGCAAGGCGCGTTGCTCATCGTCAGCCATGACCGCGCATTCCTAGATAAGGCCGTCAACGCCATCTGGGCGCTGTCTAAGGTCGGGACTATCCCCTACCGTGGCAACTACACCGCCTATGTCAAGCAGCGCGAACACGCCTTCGAATTCGCCGAAAAGATTTACGAATCCGAGATGCAGCGCATGGAAGGCGAGATGGACTATATCAAGCGCTTCATCAGCCACACCAAGCTGTTTACGCAGGCAGTCGGGCGACTCAAGCGCCTCAGCCGTGACCTGTTCGCCATTCAACAACTGGGCTTGATTGAGTACCAGAAGTGTAAGTCGTGGAGCGAGACCGGCGTCGGCAATATCCGCCCGATGACTGTGGCCGAGGCCGTCTCCGCGATGGCCGCCATCCCCAAGCCCAATCAGAAGCCGCCCCGCCTGAACCTCCGTCTGCAATCCGGCGGGCGCAGCGGCGATTATGTGCTGCGGGCGCGTGACTTGGCCGTGGGCTATGCCGAGCGGACGCTGTTCAACGTCGAAAACTTAACCCTGATGCGCGGCAACATCGCAGCGGTCATCGGCGGCAATGGGACGGGCAAGACCACCCTGCTCAAGACCTTGCTGGGCGACCTCTCGCCGCTGGCTGGGACGATATTAATGGGCGCAAACGTCAAAGTAGGCTACTTCGCTCAGGCACACGAACAATTCGATCTGGAACTCAGCGTTTTGGATTCGTTGATTGATGCGGCAGCACAAATCGAACGCCAGATGGGGATTGCCGAGGCGCGTAAGACGCTGGCGCAGTACCAGTTCCGGGGCGATGATGTGTTCAAACAGGTCGGCGCACTCAGCGGCGGTGAGCGCGGGCGCTTGGCGCTGGCGATGCTGGCGCTACACGGCGCGAACCTCTTGCTGTTGGACGAACCGACCAACCATCTCGACATCCAAGCACAAGAGGCGTTGGAGCAGGTGTTGTTGGATTTTGAAGGCACGATTTTGCTGGTCAGCCATGACCGCTATCTGGTTGAGCGTCTGGCGACCCACATTTGGGAAGTCGATAACGGGCGCGTCACCATCAGCGAACACGAGCCGAGCCTCGAACGCGCCGAAAAGGTCAGCTAACTTTAGAGCTTCGCCAAAAGATAAAACTACACAATAAACCACAGAGGCCACAGAGAAGAACATTTTTCTGTGGCCTCTGCGTCTTTGTGGTTTATGTTTTTTGTTGTGATTTTACGAAAGATTGAAATTTGGCAAAGACCGTGGGTATACACCTACGCTTGCGCCCGTGCTAAAATAGCGCAGTCGGTAACTACCTATGACCCAAAGGACAGCATGTGAACGCGCAAGATTACATCGCTCTCGAAGCCAAATATGGAGCCAAGAATTACAAGCCGCTGGACGTGGTGTTGGAACGCGGCCTCGGCATCTGGGTTTGGGATGTTGAGGGCCGACGTTATCTCGACTTCCTCAGCGCTTATTCGGCTGTCAATCAGGGTCATGCTCACCCCGTCATCCTCAAGGCGATGATTGATCAGGCATCTATCCTTCCCCTGACCAGCCGCGCCTTCCGCAACAACCAATACCCGCTCATGGCGCAAGAACTGTGCGAACTGACCGGTTACGAGAAGATGCTGCCGATGAACAGCGGCGCAGAAGCCGTCGAGACCGCCATTAAGGCCGCCCGCAAGTGGGGCTATAAGGTCAAGGGCGTCCCCGATAATCAGGCTGAAATCATCGTGTGCGACGGCAACTTCAGCGGGCGCACCACCACCATCATCAGCTTCTCACCGGAAGCGCAATATAAGGACGGCTTCGGCCCCTTCACTCCCGGCTTCAAGATGATCCCGTTTGGTGATTCTGATGCCCTAGAAGCGGCCATCACCCTCCACACCGTCGCCTTCTTGGTCGAGCCGATTCAAGGCGAGGGCGGCGTGATCGTCCCCAGCGAAGGGTATCTCAAGCGCGTGCGTGAAATCTGCACCCGCCACAACGTCCTGTTGATCGCCGATGAAGTGCAGTCGGGTCTGGGTCGCACTGGCAAATTGTTCGCCATGCAGCACGAGGACGTCCGTGCGGACATCGTGACCATCGGCAAGGCGCTATCGGGCGGTTTTTACCCAGTGAGCGCGATGCTGGCCGACGACGCTATTATGAGCGTCTTTAAGCCCGGCGACCACGGCAGCACGTTCGGCGGCAATCCGCTGGCGTCAGCCGTCGCCCGCGCCGCGCTCAAGGTGCTGGTCGAAGAAAACATGATTGAAAACGCCGCCGTACAAGGCGAATACCTGATGGGGCGTCTGCGCCGCATCGAGTCGCCGCACATCAAAGAAGTGCGCGGCAAGGGCTTGCTGATTGGCGTCGAGTTATACCCCGAAGCGGGCGGCGCACGCCGCTTCTGCGAGGCGATGAAGGACGAGGGCTTGCTCTGCAAAGAAACCCACGATAACGTCGTGCGTTTCGCCCCGCCGTTGACCATCACCAAAGACGACATCGACTGGGCGCTAGAGCGCATCGAAAAGGTCATGATGATGCCCTAAAACTCAGCGATGAGTTTTAAGTGATGCGTGATGAGAAGCGCGTGCGGATAACCCGCACGCGCTTTTTTTAACTAAACATTGGAAGGTTCTATGCCCCGCCAATCGTTAGTGTCGGAAGCCGTCCGGCGCGGCAGGGGTATCGGAGTCTGCGCCGTCGCGTGCGCCAATCACCGGGAAGGCGAGGCGGGCGGTATCACTCAGCGTCAGCCACAACTCATCCAGCCGGACGCGCCCCGTCACCTTCGCAACAGTCACATTGACCACAATTTTCTGGACGGTCTTGGTCAGGTTCAGCGACCCGCTAATCTCGGTGAAGGCATATGTCCCGTTCGGGATGATGATATTTTTCTTGGCTGTCGTGCTGTCGGTATAAGTCACGGTCACGACGATTTTCGCGCCGGTTTTGAACTTATTCCCCTCGACCATCGCGCTCAAGGTGAGAGTCTCGCCCGCCCCGCCCAAATCGCCCGTGGTCAGTGTCTGCTTGAGCGAACGCGCCAGCGGCGGCGTCACGCCGGTATTGAACTGGAAAACGCACACGCCCTCGGTTGAAGTCGCAGTACACAGGCGCTTATCCGTCGTCTTGGGATTCGCAACCGTCCAATTGGCGGCCTTTTTTGTCGTCGCGCCTGCCGTCTCGAATCCGCCATTGGTGAGTAAATTGAGCGGGGCAGGCGCATCCCCACTATACGTCACAGCACCGGCATCAACAATAGTTGGGCTGTTCCAATAGGGTGAGACGACTACGTATGCAGCATTTGCCAGCGCGACAACCCCACCTGAGCCAATCTTGTCAGACGTGATCTCGCCAATCAATGAATTGGCCGCGCTGACCGCGCCCACGGTACCGCCTAGCCCACTGCCCAACGTCACCGCGCCGACATCCGCCGTCGCATCGTTGTCCCACAACGATGAAGCCACCACATAATCATTATCGGGCAAGACATAAACCCCAACAGAACCGATGCTATCCTCAGCAGTCGTCCCGATGAGCGCATTGGCCGCGCTGACAGTCCCGACAGTCCCACCCGTGCCATTCCCCCAAATCACCGCCCCGACATTCAGCGTCGCGCCGTTATCCCACGCAGGCGCGGCGATGATGTAATGGCCGGTGGTGAGGAAGGATATTCTGGCCGGAGTGCCTATCCCAATCAATGAATTGGCCGCGCTGACCTCACCAACCGTCCCACCTTCGCCGTTTCCCCATGTCACCGCGCCGGCATCGACCTGTGCGCCGTCATCCCATAGAATCGATGGCACGACATAATTTCCGTTGGATAGGGCATAAATAGCACCACTGCTTATGCCGTCTTCAGTAGCCGTCCCGATGAGCGCATTGGCCGCGCTAATCGTCCCGACAGTGCCGCCGTCCCCATCTGCCCAGACGACGGCGCCCGCATTGGAGGCGGTTGGACTGTCCCACGATGCCGATCCAACCACATAGTTCCCATTGGTCAAGGCAAGAATATTAGACCCCACCAGATCAAACCCATTTGACCCGATCAATGAATTGGCCGCGCTGACCATCATCCCGCCGCAGCCGGTATCCCCGTCGCACCATGTCGCCGCGCCCGCATTGGTGGTCGCGCCGTCATCCCATGTCGGAGAACCGACCACATAATCCCCATCTAATAGGGCGGTCACACTGTAGTTACCTACCAAGTCGCCGTCCGAGTCGCCAATCAGTGAATTGGCAGCCGTCACGAGGTTAGGGCAGCCCGTCACCGCATCGCACAATGTCACCGCGCCAACATTGGGGATGGCATCATTCCAATATTGCGACGCAACCACATAATTACCGTTGCTCAATATCGTTATGCCGTTGTAGCCCAACCGATCACCAGCGGTATCGCCAACCAGTGAGTTGCTGGTGCTGATAACTCCCGCGCAGCCCGCCGCCCCGTCGCACCGAATCACTGCGCCGACATTTAGAGTCGCGCCGTCATCCCAATAGGGAGAACCGACCACATAATCCCCGTCATTCAAGACGACAGCGTAATCACCGACCTCGTGACCAGAGGCCGTCCCGACCAGTGAATTGGCGATACTGACTATGCCGACAGTTCCAGCACCCCCGTCGCCAAAAGTCACAGCCCCCGCATCTATCGCCGCGCCATTGTCCCAATAGCGCGACAACACGACATAATCACCGCTGGGTAGCGCGATCACCCCGTTTTGGCTGACTTTATCTCCGGTGGTCGTCCCAACCAGTGCGTTGGTGGCGTCAATTGTGCTGCCGACGCAGCCCGCCGTACCGCTGCACCACATCGCCACACCCGCGTTAACAACGCCGCTAATCGTGACCCCATTGTAATAAACCACATAGTTCCCGTTGGTCAAGGCCGTGACAAAAAAGCCGTCATCGTCTTCCGTCGCTTGGGTGATGAGCGAATTACTGGCGCTGACTTGTGCGCCCCAGCTAGACTCCCCAATCGGGATACACGTCGTCCCATTGACCAGCGTGAGCGCCCCGATGCCTGCACCCCACATTGGCGAGCGCACGACGTAGTTTCCATTGCTGAGGATGGCGATTCCGCCGCTGCCGACGAAATCGCTCTCGCTACTGCCGCGCAGCGAGTTATCACCTTCGATAAGGGTATTCCCCGCCTGATATTCGGCGGGCGTCAGGCACGTCACAGCGCCAGTTTCATCGCCCCAGTCCGGGGAGACGATGACGAGGTTGCCACTAGGCAATTCATACACGCCAGCGCTTCCGATGTGTTCGTTGTCATACTGCCCAATCACGGAATTGGCGGCGCTGACCGCCCCAGTCGTTACACGCGGGTCAGCATACGACAAGCCGGTCAGAAATGCGAAAAAGGTCAAGAGTAAGAGGATAGGGGCGAGACGTTTCATGGGGTTCTCCTAAATGACATAGAGCGTCTAAAACATAGATACTAAAGTATGTGGCAGACGGGGTATTTAGTACAAAGGGACTAGCAGGGGAGGGTTTTAGGGGGATGTGTAGAAAACCACGTCCGCGCCGCGTCTGAGAATCATAAGTCGTCCACATTTTCCAAAGGAAAATCCAGATGTCTCTACCAGACAATTTAAGCCTCGGTGCGGCGGCGCTGGCCGTCGCTGACCTTGACCGTTCGCTCGATTTCTATACCAACAAACTCGGCATGAGCGAACTCGCCCGTGACGGGGATAGCATCACCGTCGGTGCAGGGCAAAATCCACTGATTCACCTGATTGGGCAGGCCAACGCCAAGCCACAGCCGCCGCGCAGCACGGGATTATATCACGTCGCCATTCTGCTCCCGACCCGCGTTGACCTCGGTCACGCGCTCATCAAGGTAGACCGTTCCGGCTGGCCGTTTCAAGGCTTCGGCGACCATTTCGTCAGCGAGGCGAGTTATCTGGCTGACCCCGACGGTAACGGCCTAGAAATCTACCGTGACCGCCCGCGTGATACGTGGACGTTTAACGGCGATATGATCAATATGGGGACGGCGGAATTGGATGTACAAGGGATTGTGAGCGAGGTCGCCAACCCACACGCCGACTGGAAAATGCCGTCTGAGACGGTGATCGGTCACATGCACCTGCGCGTCGGAGATGTCGTGGCGGGAGAGCAATTCTACCACGCCTTGCTCGGATTCGACCTGATGGTCAAAATCCCCAGCGCGTACTTCTTCTCGGCGGGCGGCTATCACCATCATCTGGGGACGAACCAATGGCAGAGTCGCGGGGCGGGCGCGCCGCCAGCCGAATCGGTTGGCCTGCGCTGGTGGACGATAAACTTGCCCGATGCCGCTGCCGTCTCTGAGGTTGAAGGGCGTCTACGCACCGCCGACATCCCGACCACCCCCGTCACAGGCGGATTTGAAGCGCCTGACCCGTGGGGGACGGCGGTGCGCGTGGTTACGGCATAGGCGGCAATAGCGGCGCATACCCGCGCAGTTGGTCAAAATCGACGGTCAAGCGTTCACCGTCGCGTGCGGTGATTCCGACGATGGCCGTACTCCCAGCCGAGTACAACGAATCGCGCACATCGCCAACGAATTGACCATTCACCCACAGCGCTAGATACTGACCGATGCATATAGCGCGTAAGGTATTGCGGGCGCTACCGGACTGGACGGCGCTGGTTTTCGTCCACGCCATCAGCGCTTCGACCTCACGCCCGCGCCCACGGCGGATACTGGCGCTGCCATCGCTACCCAGCAAAAAGTAATACCCGTCCCCCGCGCCATCGGCTCGGCACATCAACCCATAGCCGTTGGCACGGTCTTGGGTCAAGGCGCGGGCGTCGATTTCCAAAATCACATCGGTCTGACGGCGGTTATCCAGCGCCAAATAATAGCCGTCAGATGGGATGTCTAGCCTAAAGAAACCGCCTTTTACATCCATCACGATTTCGCCGCTGTCGTAAGTGTCCCACGTCCCCGCCGCGTCAAAATCATCGGAGAGGATGAGATCGCCCGCTTGAATATCTTGCGACGGACGCCCGCCCGCACAAGCGGTCAGCGCGAACAATACCACGAATAAGAGCGCCGCCCGCCGCGCCTTGCTTATCCCGTGGTGAGTCAAGAAAATTTGTGCTACAGTCATCATTCACTCAAACACCTTGTAGAGACATGGCACTGCTATGTCTGTCCGCCTATTATCCATCCGATACTCACGAGGCAAAATGACCGACCAACCGCAAGCAGACTCGCAAACCCCGGAAAATCAACAAGGCCCGATGGGATTCTACACCCCAGACGCTAATTATATCCCGCCCCGCGCCCTCGTCGTCGTCGCACACGCGGATGACATCGAATTTGGCGCGGCTGGCACGGTTGCCAAATGGACGGCGGCAGGCAGCCATGTGACGTTTTGCATCGTGACCGACAACGGCTCTGGCTCTGACGACCCGAACATCACCCGTGAGCAATTAGTCGCCACTCGTGAGGCCGAACAACGCGCCGCCGCCGCGATTTTGGGCGTGGCAGAGTGCGTGTTTCTTGGCTATCCCGATGGCTCTATCGAAAATACGCTGGCGTTACGGCGCGACCTCGTGCGCGTGATGCGCCGCGCCCGCCCTGATTTGCTCATCACGATGGATCCGTCGGTGTTATTTTTGCCGAGCAACACCTATATCAACCACCCCGACCACCGCGCCGTGGGTCATGCGGCGATTGATGCCGTCTTCCCCACTGTCGGCAACCGCAACATTTTCCCAGAGTTATTGGCCGAAGGATTAGAACCCATCAATATCTCCCACATCTGGTTGATGTTGAGCATGGAAACCAACGTGATTATTGATACCACCGCCACTTTCTCACTCAAGATAGAGGCGCTCAAGCAGCACGCTTCACAATTCCCACCGGATTTCAAACCAGAGGAGATGATTGGCGGTTGGGACAAAGAAGCTGGGAAGAAAGCCGGATTCGCCTACGCCGAAACCTTCCGCGCCATGAAAATCTACTAGAACGATGACCGGCGACCTACAGGCCACTTTCCGAGAATACCTGCTCATCGTCATGGGGCAAGCCTTCCGCACGGCGGGCTATGAGCTTGAAGAGCAGCCGCTGAAATGGTCGGGCGGGCAGTTCCGATTCACCCAACAGCGCGAGGATGGGCTGACGGCACATATCGAGTTCCAGCACCTCGCCTATCAAGATACGCAGTGGGCATCTGGCAACCCGTCGCGTTTCCGGGTCACGCTCAAGCGCAGTGACGGGGTGAACAAAGACCTGTCGGAGTTGGTCGTCACTGATTTTGGGGTCGCCATTTTACCGTCACCCCGACATTGGTGGACGTATAAAAACCTAACCGACTTGGGTAAGATGTTGGGCGAGGCCGGGTCGCTGGCAATCGGCTACGGGATGCCGTGGCTGTCTGGCGACTTGACCCCGCCGGAAAAATCAACCGATTAAGAAAATGTCGAGGGACGGTACGCCATCCCCCGGCATTTTTTTGTTACAGGGCGCATGGCGATGCGCCCCTACAGTCATCAGTTACTTTAATTTCCGCCTCGGAATCCCGCCGGATTAGCCGGTAGCGGCAAAGCACCGGGCAGTGTTTCATCGCGTGAGCCGCCGGGGGCGTTGTCGATATAGATTACGCTGATGTCGTCCAACAACCATTTGCCGGATGCGCTGTTGTCGATGAACAACACGCGCAGACTGGTGAAACTGAGCGTGGTCAACGGCACATCGACGCTATGAGTAGCCCAATCGCTGACCTTCGCCAATGGCTGGTCAAGCAATTTCGGCTTGAGGGTCTTGGATGTGAACGCCTGCACGCGCAACACCGGCTTATTGGCCGTCGCCTTAGCGCGATAAGCGAATGTGATTCGTAACACGTCCTCTGTCCCGATGTCGTTGGGGGCTGCGCCTAGCGCGGCCTCAATCGCGACCCTATCAAAGATGCCCTGAAGTTGCGCCTTCGGCCCTGCGTTGCCTGTGAATTGGAAGCTGCACAGCCCGTCGAACGATTTTGTTCCGGGGCCAGCCGTCGTCCCGCATACAATTTTGTCCGCGCCAAACACCTTGCCCAGCTTCCACGGCGCAAGGATGTTGCCCTCGAAACTGGGATTTGTGACCAATTCGAGCAGCACGGTGCTGTCCTCATTGGTGATGGTCAGCGTGACGGACGGGCTGGCGCTCAGAGTCGCGTTGGTCGGGGCGCTCATCGTGAGGGTGAACGCTTCATCGAACTCGCGCACGGTGTCTTCCGTCGTGGCGACGGTGGTACTTTGAGTCGTGGTCAGCGGCGCGAAGGTGATGGTCTGGTTGGTCACGGCGCTATAGTCGCCCGTCGCTAACGCCGTGCCGTCCGCCGTATTCAAGACCACGCTGACGCTGGACTCGCTCTGGCGTGAGAGGGTCAGCCCGATGGTCAAGCTTTCGCCTTCCGGTTTGCTGTCCCCTGTGATGCTGATGACCGGTGTGGCATCGTCATCACTGATGACCGCCGTATTCGTCAACGGCAGAGTCGCGGCTGCGTTGGTGAGCGCGGTAATCCGCACGCCGAACGTCTCGCTGTCCGGCTCGTCGATGTCATCCGGGCTGACGGTCACGCTGAAACTGGCCGTCAGGGTGTTGGCGGGCAAGCTCAAAACTGCGCCCGCCAACACCGTATAGTCCGCCGCTTCGGTATCGACGCCGAACGTCTCATACGTGATGGTGACGGCTTGCTCCGTCGGGTTGGACAGGTCAACGCGGAACTGCGCGGTATTCGGCGTGCCGCCCGTGCCTTCGATCACGCTGGCGGTGAGGGTGGTCAAGGTCAAGGTCGGGATAGGGTCGTCATCGGTGATGGTGATATTGGCCGAGCCATTTGCGCCGCTGATTGCCCCGTTGACTGGGCTGGTCACGCTGACGACGAAGTGCGGGTCAACCGTGCCGCCCGACAGTTTTTCATAGATGTTGTCGCCGTTGACTGTGAATGTCACGGTTTCGCTGGTGTCGCGGGCGGAGAATGTGACCGGCTTACACGCTTGCACATAATCGTTTCCGGCGACAGTGGCCGTGCCATCGGTGGCGCAGATGCTGGCTGTCACAATTGCGTCGGACTGGCGATTGAGCGTGACCGACACGCTGACCACGGCGGTGGTCGCGGGCGCACCTTCTACGACAGAGGCCGTGCCTACCGCGATGTCGGGCAGAGCGTCGTCATTGTCGATGGTGACGGTGAAGGACGGGGACGGCACGCCCGCGTTACCGGCAGCCGTGATGGTGACGGTGAAGGTTTCATCCAACTCAACGATAGTATCGCCGGTGATGATGGCGACATCCACCCCGGTGGCGAACGGCGTGATTTCAAACGGCATACTGGTGACGGGATTCAGGCCGGTCAATGCGGTGAAGTCGTTATCGGCTTGCGTCGCCGTCCCTGTCGCAGTGATGGCGGTGAAGGTCACGGTCTTATAAGTCGGGTTACTGAGCGCGAATCGCAGCATCTGTTTGCCGCTATTGCCCTCTGTTATCAGTATCGGGTTAACCCCGAGGCTCGGTATGGCGTCATCATCGCTGATGGTGAGTGTCCCAGACGGGACGGAGGGGCTAGGCGTCGCGCCGCTGACGTTAATAACCCGCAGAGAGAGCGTCTCGCTCAGTTCATAGGCGCTGTCTTGGGTCACAAGCGGCCCAATCACCAGCGAGGTCACGCCCGGCGCAAACGTCACGCCGGTCTCGCTGGTCGGGCTGAAGTCTGGATTGAGTCCGGCTGCGCTGGCCGTCCCGCCAAACACTTCCCATGTGAACGTGACCGGCAGAGCGCTTTCGATGTCGAGTTGGGCTTGGAAAGCGGCGCGGATATTCGTCCCGCCCGTGCCTTCAAGGATTGGGCTTGCCAGCGGGAACAGCGTCAAGGTGGGCAGCGGCTCATCGTTAAGGATGAGGTAGTTGGCGGTATGCGTCGTCGGGCTGACCGTAGCGTTGGTCGCGCTGGCGATGTTGACCATGAATGTCTCATCGGTTTCATAGGTCAAATCGCCGGTGATGGAGACCGTCGTCCCCTTAGCCGTCTCTAGCGGGTTGAATGTGACTGTCGCCAATACCAACGGCACATAGTCCGCATCGGCCTCCAACGCGGGGGTAGAATTTGACCCGTCCGACGTGCTGACGAAGGCGGTGATGATCTCGGTACTGGGGCCGCTGAGGGTCAAGGCGACAGGCATGGTGTTTTGGCCGGGGATATTGCCCTCAAGCACGCTTGCGCCTGTGATGGAAACCGTCGGCTTCACATCGTTCTCAATGATTTGGCAGGCTGCGCCGGTCTGGACGCCGCGTGCGTTATCTTCACCGCCCAGTATGACCGAGATGGTCTCCGGCGTCGAGCCTTCATATAAGATGTCGCCTAGCACCTGAAAGTTAAGCGCAACCGGCTCACTGGTCAGCGGCGGGAACTCAATCACTTGGAAGAACGGCGTATAGTCTGGGTATAGGCCGCCAGAGGTTGCCGTCCCGTTTTGCGAGACCACCGTGACTGAGACGGTCTCGGTGCTGCGGTTACTGAGGGTGAGCGTGACCGGGCAGGTACTGGTCTGACCGAAATCCTTCTCGGTAGCGTTGCCCGCTGTGACATTGATGAACGGTTTGAGGTCATCATTGGTGATTTGACCCATCCCACTCAGGCTGACGGGATTGGCGTTGGTGATGGCGGTCACGGCCAACTCAAAGGTTTCATCCGGCTCATAGTCGGTGTCGCCGTTGACCGTCACGCTGACCGTGGCGATGGCCGCCCCCGGCGCAATCGAACCGCTGGCCGCGCTCAGGGCGGCGTAGTCGCTACCCAGTTCCGCCGTCTGGTTGTTGAGCGCGAGGTTGAAGCTAGTCGTCACCTCTGTGACGGCGCTCTGAACCAGCGTAAAGGTGATGGTGGCCGTCCCGCTATCGCCCTCATTGACCGCGACGGTGGGGTTCTGGAAGGAGAGGGTCGGCGCGTCATCGTCATCACTAATGGTAATGACCGCGTTCAACGTCCCGTTACTGGCATTGGTTATGGCGGATAAGGCCGCGCCAAAGGTCTGATTCTGTTCGTAGATGTCATCGCCCACGATGCTGACCGGGACGGAGGTCTGCGAAACGCCTGCTGGGAGAGTCACGGCTAAGCCGCTCACAGATGCGTAGTCCGCCGGAGATGTGGCCGTGCCGTCTGATGTGTTGAAGATGGCTGTGACGGTCAGATACGACGGGTTGCTCAGGCTGACGGTGATGCTACAAGTCGTGTCGGTATCAGCCTCAGCACACGTCCGGCTGACCACGCTGAGGGTCGGCACGGCGTCATCATTGGTCAGGGTATAAGTCGCCGTCAGCGCCCCGTTTTGTGCGCCGATAACGCCGCTTGCGACGGCGGAGAAGGTTTCATCCAACTCAAATTTGGTGTCGCCGTCGATGCTGACCGCGACATCTAGGCCATTCTGACCGGGGGTGATGGTATACCCGCCGCTGAAAATACCCACATAGTCGGAGTCAGAGACCGTCGCCGTGCCGTCTGTCGTATCAAAACTGAAGAACACCGGATTCTCGGACGGGTTGGTCAAGCTGACGGCCAAATTGACCGAGTGTGCGCCCGCGCTGCCCTCGGCAAACGTCTGGTTTTGCAAGCTGAGGGTCGGCAGCGCATCATCGTTGCTGATGAGGATGATAGCCACGCCGTCCAAGATGGTGACATTGGTCGGGGCGCTCAACTGCGCGAGGAACGATTCGTCATCCTCATATATGGCGTCGGCATAGACATTAACGATGACGGTCTGAGTCGATGTCCCCGGCGCAAAGGTCAAAGTCGTGGTCGGGACGCTGATATAGTCGGCGCTGTCGGCTTGGGCGTTATCGGCGGTGGCGACATCTACCGTGATGGGCTGCTCTGACGGGTTGCTCAGGCTTACGATGACGTTGAAGGCAGTGGTCGCCCCCGGCGTCACGTTCGTACCTTCGACAAGTGTCAGGTCAGCGACACTGACCGTCGGCTGGGCGTCGTCGTTCAAAATCGTGCCAGATAGCGACTCGCTGCCCGCGTTGATAGTCGTATTCATCGCGCTAGAGAGCGCCGCGCTGAACGTCTCATCGGCTTCCAGCTTGGTATCGCCGGTCACGTTGACCGTGACGGTTTGGCTGGTCACGCCCGGCGCAAATGTGATGGTCGCGTTGAGCGCGGCGTAGTCGGAATCACTGACCAACGCCGTCCCGTCAGCACTGGCGGCATGGACGGTGATGGTCTCATCTGACTTAGCGCTGAGAGTTAGGGGATAGCCGAAAGCGGTCACGCCCGCGTTGCCTTCATTCAGCGACAAGGTGGTGACGGTGGCCGTCAGGGTCGGGCGCGTATCATCGTTGGGAATCGTCCCAACCGCCGTCCCGTCCGAGAGGTCAGCGTTGGTCGGGTCGGTCAAGACCACGCTGAATGTGTCCTCAAACTCATAATCGGTGTCGGCGGTGATAGCAACCGGGATGGTCGCTGTCGTCTGGCCTTGCAACAGCGTGACCGTGCCGCCGGTATGGTTGAAATCGTCCGCCTCGCTGGTGATGTTCGCGAAGCTATAGGCGATTTGGATGTCCGCCAGCGCCGCGACATCCAATGTCACGGTGAAGCTACAGGTCGCGCCTTCCGCGCAGGTCTGGTCAGCGATGCTCAGGCGCATCGGGTCGTCGTTGGTGATGGTGACGACTGCCGGATTGCTGGCATTGGTCACGGCATTGGTCAAGCTGGTGACGCGCACCCCGAACGCTTCATCATTTTCCGCCAGCGTGTCGGTCAGGATGGTGAAGGTTTCGCTGTGGGTGAGTTGACCCGCTGGGATGGTGAATTGGCCGCTACGGGCGGTGTAATCCGACCCGGCCAATGCCGTCCCGTCCTCGGTGGTGAAATCGACGGTGATGGGTAAGGCCGCCGCCGCGCTCAGGCTGAAACTGACCATCGCGGAGGACGTGTCGCTATCCCCTTCGGGCAATGACTGGCCTTGCACGGTCAGAGTCGGTTGCGGGTCGTTTTCGAGGATTGTCCCCGTCGCGCTACTAAGCGAACCGAGCGTCGCGTCTACCGGCGCGCTCAGGGTGAAGGTGAGCGTTTCGTTTCCTTCATAAATATTGTCATTCAAGAGGCCAACCGGGACGTGAACCGTGCCGCCGACTTGCCCCATTGGGATGATGAACGTGCCGCTGGTCGCAGTGTAATCTTGCCCCGCCGTGGCCGTGCCGTTGCTAGTAGTGTAATCGACTCGCGCATCGACGCCGGACGCCGCGCTGAGGGTGATGGTGAAGATACACGACACCGCGTTTTCGGAACACGAGGTATCCGCAACCGTGACGGTGGGCGCGTCGTCGTCATTTTGCAATGTCAGAGTCGCCATCGGGACGTTAGATGTCGCGCCGCTCAAGCCGGTTAATTCGACTTGGAATGCCTCATCACGCTCGAACTTGGTATCGCCGTTGACCGAAAGGCTCAGGGCGAATGAGGTCTCGCCGGGGGTGAAGGTGTGACTCCCCGATGCGCCGGTATAGTCGCCGTCGCCCGTGGTCGCGCTCCCATTCCCTGTGGCATAGTCGAAAGTCACAGGTAGATTGGTCTGGCCGGACAGGGTGAAGGTGACAGTGAACGTATTTACGCCGCTACTGCCTTCGGGTTTGGACTCGCCGCTGAGGACGAGTACCGGCTGGGCATCGTCGTTGCGGATGATGCCGAGG
>DAOTTP010000052.1:0-8891 GCA_034437835.1 Anaerolineae bacterium
AATAATTCCAAAGCCAAAGTCCGCGTGCGCGTTGGCGACAAGACCACCCGTGGCCTCGGCGCGGGCGGGATGCCCGAAGTCGGGCGTAAGGCCGCCGAAGAAAGCTCGGAAGAACTGTACGAAGTCCTGCGCGGCGCAGATATGGTCTTTATCGCGGCGGGCATGGGCGGCGGGACTGGCACTGGCGCAGCGCCCATCGTGGCTCAAATCGCCAAAGAACTCGGCGCATTGACCATCGGCGTCGTCACCCGCCCTTTCACCTTTGAAGGCAGTCGTCGCACCACCCACGCCGAAAGCGGCATCGAAGCCCTCAAAAGCCAAGTCGATACGCTCATCGTCATCCCCAATGATCGCCTCCTGAACATCGCGCACAAAAACGCGACCCTCCAACAAGCCTTCAGCCTCGCGGATGATGTGCTGCGTCAAGGGATTCAAGGCATCTCTGAACTGATTACCGTCCCTGCCTTGATTAACCTCGACTTCGCGGACGTTCGTACCATCATGAGTGAAGGCGGCGCGGCATTGATGGCCGTCGGGCGCGGCACGGGTGATGACCGTGCGATTAACGCGGCGCGTCAGGCCATCCACAACGGCTTGCTGGATGTCACGATTGACGGCGCACGCGGCATCCTATTCAACATCACCGGCGGCGGTAGCCTCAGCTTGCAAGAGGTCAACGAGGCCGCGCAAATCGTCCGCGAGAGCGCCCACCCCGATGTCCACCTCATTTTCGGCGCGCAAATCGACGAAAACATGGGCGACGAAGTGCGGATTACGGTCATCGCCACCGGATTCGAGCAAGGCCGCGCCCGCAAACCGGGCGAGGGGTTCGCTAGCCAATCTTTTAGCAGCGGGGCGCAGAGTTCTTTCCGCAGCGGCGCCCCTGCACAACACAACACCAGCAACTATAGCCAGCGCCCGCCCAGCCAATCAAGCGCTCCGCTGATGCAGCCGCCACAACCGGCTCAACCGCAGCGCCAAGCCGCCCCTCCCCCGCCGCCTGCTCCTACCCAGCGTCCAATGCAGCCGGTAGAGCCGCGCCAAGAAGCGGATAATACAGACATCCCAGCCTTCCTGCGCCGTAAGCGCCAGTCGAACGATTAAGAGAGCAAACAGGGCGCAGACGCGCCCTGTTTTCATAATACCTATGAGGAATTCTCTATGCGCGCACGCGCCTTTTTCACCTTTATCATCCTGAATATCGCCATTACCGCTGGCGTGGCTTATCTGGTCGTCACAAACTTGGGGTCGCCACTCTCGCCCGCTAACCAGCCAGAAAAATTCGCCACCGTCCTCATCATCACAACCGCCACGCCTGACCCATTCGCCACCGTCCCGGTGCGGATTGTCACTGCCACGCCGCTGCCCGGACAAATATCAGCGATTCCCACTGGCGTGCTTGACCCCCTCGCGCCGACACAGGTGGGAGATTTAACCCAACCCACCGACCAATTCGCTCCGCCGACTCAAGACCCGGCCATCGCCGCCGATCAAGAACTCAGCGCGACTCAGGCCGCCTTACCGTCAAACTGTCAACTCCACCGGCTGGCAGAAGGCGAGAGTCCCGGCTTACTCTCAGAGATTTACGGCGTCAGCATTGATGACATCCTCGCAGCCAATGCACTGACCGAAGACGATGCGCGATTCCTGCAAATCGGGCAAGTCTTGGTCATCCCGTTAGAGGGATGCGCCCTGATTGAAGCACCGATTGACCTCAACGCCACGGCTGAGGAGACGGTTGAAGGCGACGCCACCATCGAAGGCACGCCGGAAGGTCCTACAGCGACCTTCACCCCATCCCTGACCCCTACCGTGACGCTCGCCCCGACAGCCGCCAGCGCCCAAGTCGAGATTCAAGAAATCACCGGCGCGGGCGACATCACCACCGAAGCGGTGATTCTGTACAATCGCGGCGCGACGGTAGACCTGACCGATTGGACTCTGCGCGACCTCGACGGCAACATCTATACCTTCCCAGAAGGCCGCCTGTTCAACGACAGCATCATCGAAATCCGCACACAAGTCGGGCAAAATACCGCCGTCCTCAAGTTCTGGGGACTCACCCGCCCGGTCTGGGGCGACATCGGGGATGTCGTCACGCTCACCGATAAAAACGGCAACGTACAAGCCACCCTGCGCCTATTGGGGCAATAAGTCGGGGTATACTTGTGAGAACTTGGATAAACTTAGAGCAGCATGGGAGCAAATCCATGGACGCGGATAAGGTGAGAGAGAAAGAAATAGAACTCTACGGCGCACCTCGTCAGGAAATTCTTGACCAATGGGGGTTGTTTCATCACCCCCGTAACGATATGGTTGCCGTAGAGTTCGCCGCTGATAAGGTGTATGTTACGACTCGCGATGGGCGTGTTGTATCAGTCCCATTGGATTGGTTTCCGTGGTTACGCGATGCGACACCCGCACAACGCGCCGATTACGATTTATCGGAGTCCTCAATCTATTTTAATTAATTGGATGAGGGCTTTAGTATGGAGCCGGTGTTGTTTGGCAATCCGAGCCTGTTCACAGAGATGTCCGCGCTTCCTGAGTTGAACGACTTGGAAGCCGATAATAGCGATTCAGACGATTTACCTTCACCCGACAAGGGATAGTTGTGCCAAAGGTACACGAGCAAGAAGGCTGCAAATTCACCATTTTTGTAGCTGACCACGATCCAAAGCACGTTCACATCGAAGTCGGTGGTGCTAAACTCAGCCTATATCTGGATAAAGATGCGAACATCAAAAAGACCTCACCCAATCTGAAGGCAGGTGATTTGCGAAAGGCACAGCGAATCACCCGCGAAAATCTTAGCAAACTGTTGAGTGCATGGGAGCAAATCCATGGTCGATAAGGTAGATGAAAGTTTTGAGACAGCACGCAGAGTCGAATTAGCCGAGCAAAGCAACGCCCACGTCGACCACCCGCGCAACGATATCATGTCGGTGGGCTTTGACAATAAATATGTCCTTACCACAACGCGGGATGGTCGTATTATCATGATGCCGTTGGACTGGTTTCCGTGGCTGCGCGACGCGACACCAGAGCAGCGTTCCGATTACACCGCTTATGGTTCAACGGTGGATTTCAACCAATTAAACAGTGGTTTTAGCAATGAAACTATGTCGTTCGGCAACCCCCGCCTGTTCACAGAACTGTCCGCGCTTCCTGAGTTGAGCGACTTGGAAGCCGATGATTCAGACCACCCTACCCCAGCATCTAAAGGATAGAAGCCCGCATGTCAGATTGGAAGACGATTATCGGCTTGGAAGTCCACGCCGAATTACTCACCAAATCGAAGATGTTCAGCGCCTGCCCAGTGGTGGACAGCGTAGAGGCCGCCCCGAATACCGCCGTCGATGCTCTGTCGCTCGGTCTGCCGGGGACGCTCCCCGTCGTCAACGCCCAAGCGATTGACTATGGCATGATGGTCGGACTCGCGCTCAATTGCGAAATCCCGCCGTATAACCAGTTTGCGCGCAAGAGTTATTTCTATCCCGACCTGCCCAAAGGCTACCAAATTAGCCAGTATGACCGCCCGTTGGCGGTTGACGGCTATATGGATATCGAACTCAGCGATGGGACGACCAAGCGCATCCGCGTGCGCCGCGCCCATCTTGAGGAAGATACCGGCAAACTCACTCACATGGGCGATGGCTCATCACTGGTCGATTACAACCGCGCTGGCGTCCCGCTGTTAGAAATCGTGACCGAGCCGGACATCTTCAGTAGTGAAGAAGCCGAGGCCTATTCGCGCAAGTTACGCGCCTTGTTGCAATATCTGGGCGTCAATCATGGCGACATGAGCAAAGGCGTGCTGCGTTTCGAGGCCAATGTCAGCGTCATGCACAAAGACGATACCGAATATCGCACGCGGCGCGAAATCAAGAATCTCAACAGCATCCGCAGCATGGTACGCGCTATCGAGGCCGAGGTCGCGTGGCAAATCAAGCAATACCAAACCGGCGGCACGGTCAAAGCTGCGACTCTCGGATGGGATGAGGCCGGCGGCAAAATCATCGTACAGCGCTATAAAGAACGCGCCGATGAATACCGTTATTTCCCTGAGCCTGACCTTCCGATTATCGAGGTCAGCCGTGAGTGGGTCGAGCGTATCCGCGACTCGCTGCCCGAATTGCCCGACGCCAAACAAGCCCGCTATACCGGGGAATATGGCATCAGCGCCTACGAATCGCGCCGCCTGACCGAAGACCGCGCCATCTCAGATTATTTCGAGGCGGTCAGCGCGGGTGCGCCCGCAAAACAGGCCGCCAATTGGATTCTGGGCGCGTTGTTCCGCCAGATGAACGAGTCCAACGTCGCGTATGACCAACTGGGGGACATCAACATCACCCCGGCGCGGCTGGCCGGATTGATTGACCTGATTCAAAAAGGCACGATTAACAATAACACCGCCAATACCTTGCTCACCCAGATGTGGGAGTCTGGCAAAGACGCCCCGACTCTGGTCAAGGAACTCGGCCTTGAGCAAGTCAGCGATGAGGGCGCGATTCGAGAGGTCGTGCGCGGCGTCTTAGACAAGGCCGCCCCGATGGTGGCCGAATATCTTAGCGGCAAGGACAAGCTGTTCCAATCGCTGGTCGGACAGTGCATGAAAGCCATGGGGGGCAAAGGCAACCCACAGTCGATTCAAAACCTGTTGAAAGAAGAACTCGACGCCCGCCGAGGATAATCCCCGGCAAGAACGAGGAGGACTATCCCCATGTTCGCGCAAAAAACCGCCACCGCCGACGAATTTGAGCGTATGGTGGGTCAATCGCCCTATAACAATGGACTGTATCAACTCATCCATAACGGGGTTGTCCAGAAGGTGTAGACAGAACAACATGGGGAGATTGCCGCGAATCTCGTCACCGAATTGACATTGTACAAACGTCGAATCGGTAAGGGGCGCGTCGGCGTTGAGGTGTTGTATCGTATCCCCGGCGACCCGAATAACGCTCGCCAGCCAGATGTCTCATTCGTGGTTGATGCGGACGAACCAACGGTTAAACGTGGCGCTGTATCGCACCTGCCCGATCTTGCCATTGAAATTCAGTCGCCGTCCAATACCGTTCGAGAGATGCGCGACAAGGCGGAGTATTACCTCGCGCATGGCGCAAAAATGGTCTGGATTATCTACGCCCAAGTGCAAGCCGTCGAAGTCGTGACTGAGGCGGATGTTGTGCTGCTATCAACTCATGATAGGCTAACTGGCGGTGAGTTACTGCCAGATTTTTCCATGCCTGTCGCGGAAATTTTCGGCTAGACAGAAACATCCCCAGTTATTGGGCGAACGCCCGTTGCAGTCACGACGGGCGTTTTGTTTTGCCGTATAGGATAATGTAAGCAAGTTCAAAAACAATCTCAGGGGATAAATCACCATGCAACGCGATATGATCGTCACGACCACCAATACCATCGAAGGCCACCGCGTGGTCAAATATATAGGCATCGTCACCGGCGAGACGATTTTCGGCGCGAATGTATTAAAAGACATCGCAGCCAGTTTCACCGATTTCTTTGGCGGGCGCTCCAAGAGTTACGAGAACACGCTGACCGAAGCCCGCGAGAACGCCCTGCGCGAGATGACCGAATCCGCCCGTGCAATGGGCGCAAATGCTGTTATCGGCGTTGATCTCGATTACGAAACCGTTGGGCAAAACGGCTCAATGCTGATGGTTAATGCCAGTGGTACAGCCGTTATTATTGAGTGAGATGTCGGGTGATGGACGCGCCGTTGCGCGTCCATCACCCGACATCATTTTCTTCTCTCATCTAAATCTTGATGCGTCTGCCTTAGGACTCATCACCCATCACTGGATTTCCGACTTGACCCACGGCGCAGACGTGCTACAATTCAGCCCATAAATCGCCTGCTCAAAAGGGCGTGTTGGAACATACTTTGTTCTAGCAAAAGGTTGTCGTTAACATACTGGGACTCGGCCTTGCGCGGCGGGATGCATCGAATCGTGTCAGGGTCGGAAGACAGCAGCACTAAGGTGATTACCGGGTGCCGCAGGTAAACCGGGTTCCAGTACGTTGATGACAACCTTTTTTGATTCCCTACCCAGTCAAAATCTGCAATATAACATTAAGGATAGAGCATCTGCGCGGGATACTGATTATTTTAGGCATTCTATATATTACTATTGCCCCCCAAGCACAATCTCTCAATACCGAATGGGTCGGCATTATCCCCTCGCCTGATGCTTCTCAAATCGTTCTCCGTATCAATCTATCTGAGGGATGGGCGTTTGTGCATCAACCTACGCATATTTATCGCGTAGATATCACAGATAACCAGTTTCAGATCATAAATGGTGAGACGACTACCCAACTAAGCATCAATGTGAGTAATAGCGGTGTTGATGTCATATCGAATGGTGTGACCTTTACGCTGGGTCCTGTCATCCCATTGAATGCGGTGACGCTCACAGCTTATACCGGGACATATCAGGCGACGGATGGGATAGCCTATCTCGTTTATAATGTGAATGGTGTTTTACGTTACGCTACTACCACCCATATTGTGCGGTTATTTCCACTGAGCCAGACAGACTTTCTATCCAGCAGGGGCGAGCTACTGACTTTTACCCCTGATGGGTTTATGTTGACTCACACGGATGAGTCTATTCAAGTCCCACGCCAAGATTTTTACGAGACTGAAAATCTGACCATTCAAAACGATGATGTCACACTGAGTGGGATATTGTATCGTCCGCTTGACACAGAAAAGCCGCCATTGATGGTCATCACCCACGGCTCTAGTCCCAATCTAGGGGCAGGATACCAAATAGAGGCCTTTTGGTTTGCGAGTCGTGGGATTGCCGCTTTCATCTACGATAAGCGCGGCAATGGCCTATCCGATGGTGATTCGCAAGCCAGCCTGTATGACCTCGGCAGCGATGCAGCCGCAGCCGCCCAAACATTTCATGATTCTGGCGAATTTGGGATGATTAGCGTCTGGGGCTTAAGCCAAGGGGCGTCGGTGTCAGCGGTTGCCGCCAGTCAAGCCCCTAGCGCGGTTGATGCCGTAATTGCCGTTTCAGGGGCGGGCGTGCCATTCATTCAACAAGAATTGTATCGGGTTGACCGACTCGCAGCAGATTTAGGCTATGACCACCGCTTACGCGAGATGAGTTTGATATTTTGGCGCGTGGCTTATGACCTGCAAACTGCGACGGCTAAAGGCCAATTCCCCGACATCGGTTTTCGAGACACATTAGGCTTTGAAATTAATCTTGCGGCGTTGTGGGCGGAGGTGCGCCAGCCCAGTTTGATTATTTATGGTGGGCGAGACAGCTATGTCCCTGTGATGGATAGTGCTGCCCGCGTGATGACGGTTCTTGAGCAGAGCGCGCACCCCGATTATCAACTTCATCTTTATCCTGAAGCCAACCACGGGATGTTGATATCACCTAGCGGCTCATCATTGGTGTTTAGCGATACCGTCGCTGAAGGCTATGTTGACCAGATGGTCGAATGGGTCATCGCTCATAACACAAATGAGGGCTTAGGGGAAATTCAACCCAATTTTGAGGCCGCTGAATCGGGCGATTTCGCTGTGGGTGGACGTTATGCTATCCCGACCATGATTCAAGGGGCGACATTCCAAATCAGCTTGTTAATCTGTTTGATTGTCGTCTTTACCATCGGATTGTTTGGCGTGCGTTCAGTTTGGCTGATGGGTGTATGCAGTGCTTTTGCCCTGATGAGCATGGGCGGGGTGTTATATTTAATCAGCAGCACGATTTATCCACAAAATGCTTTGACCGACCCTATAGCTCGTTTTGTTTATGCGGTTAGCCCGCTCATGGCTTGGCTGATGTGCATAGCCTTTGTGGCCTTACTCATCAAGTCACCGTCCGTTTATCGCCAGCGTCGCAGGGGGTTAAGCCTTCACCTCAGCGTGACTTTATTAGCGGGGGTGGGTTATTTATGGTGGGCGTGGTATTGGGGATTATGGAGCCTGACTTAGGCACTGAACCCACACTACCCACACCCCTTGGCAGATTGTAAACTGCCCATCACAGACGGTCATTACCTGAACAAGAGGACTTTTTTCACATGCAAACCGGCCTTTACTTTGAACAATATGAAATCGGCCAGAAGATGGTCACACGCGGGCGCACCATCACCGAAGCCGACATCGTGCAATTCGGGTCCCTGACTGGCGACTTCAACCCGATGCACTTTGACGCCGAATATATGAAAACCCACATGATGGGTCAACGTATCGCTCACGGCATGTTATCCCTCAGCTATGCCGTCGGCCAAGCCTATCAACTCGGCTTCATGGAAAAAACCGTCCTCGCCTTCCGTAGCCTAGAGATGAAATTCAGCGCCCCAGTGCTGATTGGCGACACCTTGCACGTCGAATTAACCGTCAAAGAGATGAACCCATCGCCTCGACTCGGCGGTGGCATGGTCACGCTGGATGTGAAAATCGTCAACCAAGCGGGCAAGACCGCCCAAAGCGGCACATGGACAATCCTGATCGCCAGCCGCCCCGCTGAACAACTCAACGAGGGCTAAACCATGCAGCGTCAGCGCGTCATCCTCATCACAGGCGCAAACGGTGAAGTCGGCCACGGCCTGATTAAAACCCTGCGCCAGCGCCCCGACTGCCCCGGCATCATCGTCCTAGACTTGCGGACGCTCGACGCCGACATGCTGCCGATGGTCGATTCGTCGATCGTCGGCGACATCCTCAACGAAGAACTGCTCGACAACCTGTCCAGCGAGTACGAAATTGAGGCGATTTACCACCTCGCAGCACTGCTGAGTACCCACAGCGAGTTCCGCCCGGAAGTCGCCCACCGCGTCAACGTACACGGGACGCTCAATCTGCTGAAAGTGGCGATGGAACAAGCGCAATTCCGCGATAC
>DAOTTP010000053.1:0-9286 GCA_034437835.1 Anaerolineae bacterium
CAGGCTGAGGAACTCGCCCGCGTAGATGTCGAGCGTGACATCGGTCAGCGCGACCACCGGGTCGGCGTTGCGGACGGTGAAAATCTTATTGACGCCAGCGGCGCGGATGACGGGTGGAACTGTTGATGCTGTCATGGTTGTTTCCTAAAGAGAGACCTGAGATTTGTTAGAGACCGTTTGAATGTTCAACCGTTATCCCCTCATCCCCTATCTCAGCCTTCGGCGGCTTCGCGCACAGGGTGGCGAGGGGGAATTTTTCGGCGTTTTGTCCCTTGTCCCTTGTGGGAGAGGGACGGTTCATCGATAGATGAACAGGGTGAGGGGTATTTTCAAACGGCCTCTTAGACATGCTCAGGACTTATAACGTTGATTAAATGGTTATGTCGTCTGTATGCTTTTCGAAAGACTGACGAATCAGAAACATCATATAGTCAATTTCATCATGCGATGAGAATCCCACTTCAACATCACCATTTCCCCAACCCGAAACGTCAGTAATATCCCTACACAAGCCTTTTGGGTCATCAATCTCGTCGAACCTCATGTTGATAGACAATCGTAAGCGTGATTTTTGTGGGATAATATCAACAAAATTGGTGCTTGTCTTATAGGCGATATAGAGTCGCTTAAACTCTTCGCGGACTGACGAATCAAGATTAAGAACCCGACGACGCAAGACCTCAAACAGACTCAACGATTCGCCCTGCAAATATTCAAAATGCGCCGAAGACGATTCATCGGTTTGTACTTCAAGGGATTTGGAATAGCTTTTGATAACTTCATCTGACATGTTTGGATAGCGCCATATGTCTAATGCAAGAACTGCTAAAGATTGGGCGCGTTTTTTAATCTGCTCGGCACCCCAAACCTCTAATTCCCCCAATCCACTATTCAATTTCAATGGGCTATGAGCGAAACCACCCTCCATATCGCGCTTTTGTGCGAATGGTCTATCACTCAATTCGGGGTTATAACCAGTGAGTGTCAGGTTGCCAATGGTGTGTAAATAGCGCGTCTGGATCTCTTTCCAATTATCGCCCAATGCCTGACGCCACTCGATGGATAAGTCAGGATTTTGCGGCAAAATATGTTCGATGGTATATTCCTCGATAGTAACTTTCTCTTTGCGCTCGTGATTTTCTAATTTACTTAATAGATAATTCCGTCGCTGGAGTAGATTATAGATGTCCTTCGTTACATATTCAGTCATAAACTCGTCGTCCCGAGGAAAACGTCTGTAGCTATCCAAGGTGATAAAACCATACTTGACACTGTTCAGGTAATCGCTCTTATCCACAGAACGTTTGAATGTAGCAAAAGTTTTATTCATCGAATTAGTGGGGATACCGACAATCGTCCGCCGCATGACATAACTCTCAATAAGAGTCAATATCTCGATAAAGTCTTCATAAGTGAGTAGATTATAACGCTCAAAGTCCTCAAACACCTCTAGAAGTAACGGGTACGCTACATCCACTTTTAAGGTGTTGATATTCTCTAAGACAGTCCGAATTGATTTATCTTCATTTCGTTCTGGAAATGCTAAACGGGCGAAGTAGCGAGAGAACAATGCAATGTCTTTCACTACCTCAGTGATGTCTTTACCGCGTATATATTTTTTAAACTCACTATACACTCCGCCAATGTTTGGAATAGTCCCAGCGTCAGATTTAATCGTCAAATAATCGCGCATGAAGCGGTCAAACAATCGGGCATATTCCGTTTTGCCGAATCGTTGCTCCATTGGAAACCAATAACGGTTATAAACATCCGCTTGTTGTTCGGCAGTCATTCCCATTAAAACATAATTTCGAATAAGGTCAGCTTGAGTCAAGTCTAAGCCTGTTGAGTTTAGACTCTCGAAAATAAGCTGAGGGTTATCGTTATGGCGATCCAAGGATACATCCACTACCACTAGCTTGTTCACTCCATGATATATCTCATCAAGGGTTAACGCCGATTTTTTGATGAGATCAACAAAATAATGATAATTATCAATAACGTGATACGAGGCCATGTTATCTAATTCGCGTCCGTCCAATAGACTGACAAACGATTCTTTATCACTTTGGGTGAGGATAATTTTGTATTTCTGATCTCCTTTTCCATACGTATTGAAGAGATATAACCCACGAATCATATCTCTATTAATGTGTGTCACGGCGTCGTTTGAAATCGCGTTTGAAATCGCTAATAGTAATAATGAGACCGTTGTCAGCCGTTGTTGACCATCAATAACTAACATCTGAGGCAAGGTTGTTGCCTGATAAATCCCTTCTTGAATATACACAACCGAGCCAATGAAATGCGCGGGGATACTTTCATCTTGTGCAACGCGCTCAATGTCTTGCCAAAGTTGCAGACATTGGGTGCGTGTCCAACTATAAGTGCGTTGATAAATAGGAATGAGCAATTGCTTCGGGACGCTCAGAAATTGTAATAAATTTGCTTGGACCGCTATCATGGTTTTACTCCTCGACATTATGCTGATATTCAAAAAAACAGTCCCCTTCAGGGGCTTCCAAAGGTAGCCAGATGCTTCAGCATCTGGCTCAATGAGGTGAGACTCATCACTCGCTGTTATGGGGGATGAAGCGGCGGAGCGCCACGCGCTCGACCACGCTGACCAATAAGAAGAAGGCGATGCCCACCCCCGCCGCCACGACAATCGCCGCGAACAATTTTGGAGTCGAGATTTCGCTATAGTTGCTGCTGAAATCTAAGATGGCGCGGGCGAGTCCCTCGCGGATGCTGGACGGTAGCTCGCCGATAATCGCCCCGACCACGCTGGCCGTCGCGCTGACTTTGAGCGCGGTGAAGATATACGGCACGGCGGCCGGGAGGCGCAGCTTGACGAAAATCGACCATTTCGTTGCGGCCATCGAGCGCATCAGGTCAACTTGCAGGGGATTGGGCGAGGTCAAGCCACGCAAGGTGTTAATCGTGACCGGAAAAAACGTCAGGTAGGCGGCAATCACGCTGACCGAGACTGGCCCCGCGCCCAGCCAAATCACGACCATCGGGGCAATCGCCAGAATCGGGACGGTCTGCGAGGCGACCACATACGGCAAGAGTCCGCGCTCTAAGAGTTGAGAGTGTGCGAAGGCCGCGCCTAAGCCAAACCCCAATAACGCGCCGAACGTGAAACCGAGCGCGGCCTCCGTCCATGTATAGAGCGCGTTGCCGCCGAGGATTCGCCCCAACAAAAATTCTCCGTTGCGGCGGGCAGGCTGTAAAAACGCCTCCATAATGGTCTCAAGGTGCGGCAAATTGAGGTCGGTGAAAATCTTGAGGTCAATCAACACCCACAAGCGCGGGGTATCGAGATAATTAGTCTGCGCGAAATCGCCCGTCACAGCGCCCAGAGTCACCCCGCCTAAGCCTTCGATTCCGGTGGGTGCGGTGAGGTCATCGGCGCGGACGGCGAATCCGATGCGGGCGGGCATGGTCGGGCGAATCGGCAAGCCGAGTCGGTATTCATCGCGTCCGCCGTCTTTGGTCACGCGGATTCCCTCACGCCCGATGGCGGCGGCTTCCAAAATTTTGCTATCGCCCAGAATCACGCGCACATCGCCCGATTCCAACGCATCGAACGCCGATTCTGGCGTGTCATAAGCGACATAGGCGAACGACGGCACGGGCGCAGTGACGGCGTAATTGTTGGCCTGTGCGAATAATTTCAGCCCTTCGACCCCGCCCAATAAGGCCGCCAATGCCAACAAAAATCCGGCGGCGCGACTCAACTGTCCGCCGGTCATCGCGCCCGCGATTAACGCCGTCGCCAATCCGATCAGCACACGCGGGAGATAATCATTCGGCTCAACGGTGGGGACGAAAAATAGCGCCACCGTCCATAAGCCTACTGCGATGAGCAAGGGGGTACGCCCGCGCCCACCGGCAGCGCGCAAACCTGCTGCAACCATGCCAGAGGCCGCAATCACCCCGAACATCAGCACCAGCGGCCAGCGGGCGGCATGGACGGCCACCCCTTCTAATAGGGTTTCTTGCCCGCGTGACTCCGCCCACCGCTTGGCGACGCTCCCTAAGACCGACGGCGGCGCGGCCTCCTCTGATTGTGCGGCCATCCAGACGCCCAATTGCGCCAACGCCGACTCACTCAGCGCTGGCGAGTCGATAGGCATTTCGGCGTAGGCCGTCGCCAATCCGAACGCGACTACGGCGCAGATAATCGCCAGCGCGATCCCGAAAATCCGAGGAAAACTCATCACGGCCTTTTAATTCGCTACGTCCGCCAACGCCTGCCCCAACAACTGGCAACCGGCCAACATATCCTCCGCCGAGACGTTCAGGTGTGGGGTGATGCGGACGACATTCCCATACAGGCCGCCCTTGCCGATGAGCAGGCCGTGTTTGCGTGCGGCGTTGAGGACCGCATTGGCGCGGGCGGCGTCTGGGGTCTTGGTGCCGGGGATGACCAATTCCATCCCGTGCATCAAGCCCATGCCGCGTACTTCCCCGATGAACGGGAATTCAGCTTGGAAGGCATCCAACTGCTGACGCAGGACGCCGCCCTGTTCATGGGTGTGCTGGACGAGGTTGTGTTTTTCCATGTAATTGATGGTCGCCAGCGCCGTCGCCATCGTGACCGGATTACCGCCAAACGTGCTGAAGGTCGTGCCTTTGAGCGCGTCGGCCACTTCCGGCGTCGCCACTGTGCAGCCAATCGGAGAACCGTTCGCCATGCCTTTTGCAAAGGTCATGATGTCCGGCTCGACGCCCCACTGCTCAATCCCGAACCATTTCAAGCCGGTGCGAGTCCAGCCGGTCTGCACTTCGTCGGCGATGAACACGCCGCCCGCCGCACGGACAATCTCAGCCACGCGCTTAAAGTAGCTCTTGGGCGGGACGATGAATCCGCCGACGCCTTGAATCGGCTCTGCGATAAAGGCCGCGATTTTGCCGCCATGGACTTTGGTGGCGATCAATTCCTCAAGGTCTTGAACGCATAACTCGACCAATTGGTCTTCGGTCATCTCGAACGGGGCGCGGTAGGCATACGGGTTGCGGGCGTGGTGGATATAGGGGTCGGTCACGCCGCCCAAGCGCCATGTCGCGTGCGCGGTCAAGCTCATCGCGCCCATCGTGCGCCCGCTATAAGCATGGCGGAGCGTGATGACATCCATGCGCCCGGTATACATGCGGGCGGCCATAATCGCCGTCTCGTTGGCTTCGCTGCCGCTGTTGGTGAAGTAGCTCTTTTCGAGTTTACCCGGAGTCAATTCAGCGACTTTTTCGGCCACATCAACCATGATTGGATTCACATAGAGGGTCGTGGTGTGCTGCAATTTGTGCATCTGTTCGACGGTGGCGGCGGTCACTTCATCATTGGCGTGGCCGAGGCTAACGGTCAGGACGCCGCCGAAAAAGTCGAGATAGCACTTGCCGTCGGTGTCCCAGACATATTGATCTTTAGCGCGGTCAACGATCAGGGGGTCGTCGCCATAGAGGGGTGCGGCGGCGGGAAAGACGTATTTCTTATAGCGTTCCATCAATGCTTGCTTATCCATTTTGGACATTCCTTGTTTTCTTAAATGCGGACGCCCAGAAGGGCGTCCCTACTTTCGAATATTAGGCGTAGGGACGGCATTCTTGCCATTCTTTTCGAGGTTTCAGAAACGGGCGGGCAAGCCCGCCCCTACAAAACCGGCGCGTGCGGCTTGCGGTGGATGAATTCACCGCCGCCGTTATGCCCCAGCCATTGGTCGCCGTCTACGATTTTCTCACCGCGCAGATAGACTTGCGAGGGTTTGCCGGTCACTTCCATGCCTTCGTAGACGATATAGTCCGTCCGCATGTGCGTGTTGCTGACGCTCAGGGTGTGCTTATGGTTGGGATCCCAAACCACGATGTCGGCATCTGCGCCAATCGTCAACGCGCCCTTCTGCGGGTACATCCCAAAAATTTTGGCCGGATTGGTGCTGGTGAGTTCGACAAACTTCTGGGGAGAGAAGCGCCCGCTGTTGACGCCATGCTCCCACATCACCATCATGCGCTCCTCAAGGCCGGGCATCCCATTGGGGATTTTGGCAAAGTTGCCCTTGCCCAATTCCTTGCCCGGACGCCGATATGACGGGTCTTGCGCCTCAAATGCGACCCAATTACCGCCGTTATATTGTGTTGCCCAGTCTTGCCACGGCCCGACTCCGCCTTCATACCAGAAATTACAGTGGTCGGTACTGACGTGTTGGAGCGTGCCGTCCTTGAGCGCTTGCCACAATACCGCGTGATCGTGGTCGGTGCGAATGGGGGGCGAACAGATGTATTTTGAGCCTTCAAAGCCCGGTTTTCCGAGGTCGCCTTCCGCGGTCAGGAAGAAATACTGCGTGCAGCTTTCGCCCATCACCGGATAGCCGATGGCGCGGGCGCGGCGGATGGCCTCAACCGCTGGTTCACAGGTCACATGCACGACATATAGCGGGCAGCCGGTCAGACCAGACATGATGGCGGCGCGATTGGTCGCCTCGCCTTCGATTTCACGCGGGCGTGAATGGCTGTGATAAATCGGGTCGGTTTTGCCTTCTGCCAAGAGTTTGGGGGTCAGACTGGCCTCGACATCCCCGTTTTCGGCGTGAACCATCACGATCATACCATTGGCCGCCGCGACTTGCATGGTCTTATACAGCGTCGCGTCGTCGATTTGGAAGACGTTCTTATACGCCATGAACAGCTTGAGGCTGGTCACGCCCTCTGCTATCAATGACGGGATTTCGTCCAATACTTCTGGGCGCAGGTCTGTCACCGCGAGGTGGAAGCCATAGTCGATTTGGGCGATGGCGGCCTTCTTGCGCCAGATATCTAACCCGTCGTGTAGGCTGCCGCCTTTGGGTTGAATCACAAAGTCGATATGGCTGGTCGTGCCGCCGAACGCCGCCGCCTTGTGGCCGGTATCGAAATCGTCATTGCTGACCGTGCCGCCGAAGGGCAATTCGAGGTGGGTATGCACATCGATTCCGCCCGGCATCAGGTATTTGCCAGCGCAATCAACCACCTCATGACCATCGGCTGGTACGTCGCGCCCGATGAGCGTAATCACCTTGCCTTCGACCAACAGGTCGGCTTGCACCATGTCGCTGGCAGTGATGATTGTGCCGTTTTTGAATAGGATTCCCATGAAAACCTCCTTCTAACTAACTGAGATGCAGTGATGGGTGATGGGTTGAAAGTGATGAGAAAAGCCCTCACCCCTAGCCCCTGTCCCTCATGGAGAGGGGCGCTATTTTAATCTCGGTTTATGTTCAGGCTGTGTGAAATGACTGTGACTGTAGGGACGCCCTTCTGGGAGTCCGCCTGTTCCGAAAACGGACGGCAAGAATGCCGTCCCTACGCCACTCGATTTGAACATGAGCCTTAATCTCATCACTATTACTGAAAGTGCGGCAGGATGTGTTCGCCGTATTCGGCCACGATACGCTCTTCTTCGCCGCACATCAGGTAAATGGTGTACTGAGTCACCCCGACGGCTTCCAACGCCTTGAGCTTGGCGATGTGTTCCTCTGGCGACCCAATCAGCGAGAAACTCTCGACAATATCATCGGTGATGAATCCGAGGTGGTCGGCGTCTTTATCGGCGTGATGCTTATAGTCGTAGCCTTTGCGACCTTCGATATAGGCGAGGAAACTGGCGGGAATCCCCTCGGCGTTGCTGCCGTATTTGCTCACGATGTCCGCGACATGATTGCCGACCATCGCCGGAAACCAGCGGGTCTGGGTGCGGCCTTTTTCGTGGTCGCCGACCCATGCGGGCGCAGCCGCTAAGACACGGAACTGGCTCATATCACGGCCAGCCGCCTTGCCCGCGCTGACGGCTTGGTCGATGAACCACTTGCTCAACCCCGGCTCGGCCAATTGGATAATCAGGCCGTCGCCGTGTTGACCGGCTGCTTGCAGCGCTTTGGGGCCATAGGCCGCAATCCAGACCGGCATCTCGTACCCGTTCGCCCACGGGAATTTGGCGGCGGCCAATTCTTCATCATATTTTACCTCGTCGCCGCGCACCATGCCCTTGATGGCGTGGCCGAATTCGACCATGCGCTCGACGGTGTTAGGCTTGCGCCCCATCACGCGCATAGAGCTATCGCCACGCCCGACGCCGACCTCGAAGCGGTTGCCACTTTGCACATTCAGCGCGGCGAAAATGCTGGCCGCCTCTGACCAGTCACGCACGCCGGGGTTGGTCACACACGGGGAAAAACGCATGTGTTGGGTGTGTTCCATACACATCGCAATGTTGACATACGGAGAGCGCCACAAGATATGGCTATCGAAAAACCACGCATACTTAAAACCGGCCACCTCCGCCTGACGCACTAATGCAACGGTGCGAGCAGGGCTGATGTCGCCCTTGAAACAGATGCCAAATTCCATCTTTCCCTCCTTCATAAAACTCTATACCGGGTCAAAAAGGCGGCTTTTAGGCCGCTGACTAAAAAGTATAACGCGCAGACCTAAAAACCGCACGTAAAAACGTTTACAGAGAGGTCTATGGTTCTATTGTGCAAAATAGTGCAAGCAAAAATAACGCAAATCTGCATCCAGTATCAGAAAAATCTCCCAATCCTATAGAGAAAAGCGTGCTTATCTATAGAATCCTACGTTTCACATTTTCCATAAACGAGTGCATGTTTTCTTTTAACAATCCGTGGAAAAGCCTTTAACGTCCGGCGTGGATACGACGGCTCATTTCCCGCGATACTGGAGTCATCCGAGAGAAAAGAAGTCTCAATCATGTTTGTGGTGTGCAATCGCGTACAGGTCAACCCGACTCACGCTGAGCAATTTGAAAAGTTATTCCTCAGCCGGTCACACATGGTCGATAAGTCGCCGGGGTTCGTCAGCTTCCAACTCTTGCGCCCGGACAAGGCCGATGAGTCGTATGTCGTGATGGTGGTCTGGGACTCAAAAGACTCGTATAAGGCATGGCTGAAGTCGGACGCCTTTAAGGGCGGTCATTCGCGCACCAGCACGCTCCCGGAGGACACCTTCATGGGGCCGCAACGGGTGGAACTCTATGAGATGTTGGAGCAGACTACCGCGCTGTCAGTCTAATATAACCTGAGTTTCGGATAGCTCTAACGCTCCTCATATTAGTAGATTTCGCCTCGTTGGACGCCAGACGCTAAAGCGTCCGTCTGCCGATTCAAGCCCCTTGAAGGGGACTGTAAGGCGAGAATTTGTAACGAGCAGCCGGCTTTAGTCGGCTTCAAAAGGGTAGCCGGAGGCTTCAGCCTCTGGCGGCACAAGCGACATGCAAGAAATAGGCTTAACT
>DAOTTP010000054.1:0-6893 GCA_034437835.1 Anaerolineae bacterium
TTTTTTTCCGACTCATGAACCAAGCAACCCACTTTAGTGGGTTTTGCAGTGCATTAGACGGGGGTTTTAACCCTCGGCGGCGGATTCACGATATATCCAATCATTTCACATTAGCCGTAAAGCGCTAAAAAGGTGGGTTTGTTGGTTGTCGATGATAAGCAACCAACAAACTATATGGATTAGAATGTCCAGACCCATGTGTCGGAAAAGTTACAGGTCGTCTCGGTGCGTTGATAATTCACCACCGCGTTGCCGATTTGCCCATCCGCCAGCAATTCCTCTGGCAGCGTGAACATCCCGACATATTGGCGGTCTACCCACAAATCAATCTGTTCCCCGCGCCGCACGACAATCAAGTTGTGACGTCCTGATGCGGCGGGGGATGCCCCATCGTTGAACTGTCCGGGCGCGAAATTCTCACCAACACGCGCCGATACCCCATAGCCGCCCTGCGTGTCCAGATAGGCTACCGCGTGCTGGGATTCGCCTAAATGGGCGAATAACACGCCGCACGCCACCAGCGCCGACGAGTCAGCCGTCTGGAGGGTGAAGGTCGTGTGCAACACCATATCCCCAAAAGTCGCCCCACGCCCCAGCAGAATCCGCCCGACTCCGGACTCAACTTGACGCCCAGAACTTTCTAGCACGGTCAGCGCAAGATTGCCCCCAGCCGGGATGACACGACGGCGTTCTAACTCTTGGATGGTGACGGCTTGGCCGCCCGTGACCAATCGCGACGGCATAATCTCGTCCCCGCCCATCTGCTGCGGCACGGTCAGCACAAGGTCATCGAAGGTGATGGTCAAATCCCCCACCACGGAATCCGGCGTGCTGGCGAGCAGTCCCACCGTCCCACCTCGTGGCGCAAAAGCGTTCGTCTCGACGGCTTGACCGACATACGCGCCATTGTAGAACAGGTCGAAGCCCGCCCCGTTGACCAGTACGCCCAACGTGAAGCGCGTCGCGCCCTCGACAATTGCCGGGTGATTCGTCCAATCGCGGACGGTGCGCGTCGAACCATCTGGATTGATAAAATTCAGCCGCCACGCGCCTTGACTGCCAATGATGGCCGCATAGTAACCAGACTCTCCGCTACGGAGCGCAAGCCCCGCTTGCCAACCCGACGGCGCACGTTCGACCTCAAGGGCGGCCTGCACATAAAAATCCGTCAATTGCGACAACGCCCGGCGGGTGAGACGGGCGTGCAGACGCGGCTCTGGCAGCACCAGACGCGCCTCACCATCGGTTTGGGTCAGCGTGCCAACATCATCAACCGTATCCCATGCGCGGCCGCTGGTATCGGAGAAATCATCGACTTCCGAGCGTTCGGCATATCCCGGCAGCAAGGTCAGGGTATAGTCGCCCGTGGTTTGAGCATAGCCGCTGACCGTTACCGTGTAGTTGTCGATGCGGGGCAAGGTGATCGCTTGCAGCAGCGCGTCTGAGCGCCCCGGATAGGCGAAATCGTCATTGCTGGTCAGCGCTTGACCGCTACTATTGGTCAGCGACAGCACCGGGTCAAACCCGTTCACGCCGATAGCGCTCAACGAGACGACTTGACCCTCTAACCCGGTGAATGTCCATGTATCTGAGCCGCCGGGCGCGACAATCGTGCCTTCAAACGGCAGAAACGGCTCTAAGGCCAGCGATTGGGCGGCGGTCATGCCCACGCTCATCCATAAGGCCATCAACGCGGCGACGATTCCAAGGCGAGCGCTCATCCCTCTTGCACCATCCACACGGGGAAATGGGTTTTGAGGTGGTTGAAATAGGTTAAAAACGCCTCATTAGAGATTTCTGCCCCTTCGTTCCAACGCCAGATTTCGGCCTCGCGTAGACGGCGTTGTTGACCCGCCAGCCGGATGTCCGATTCTTGTTTCTTGGGCGGGGTCAGGATGGTATAGCCGTCGGCCAGCGGCAGACTCTTGAACTCTTCCGGCGACATAAAGGTATAGACCGCAATATAGGTATGCTCTTGCATCAAGCCCAACGCTACGACAAACCATCCTTTTGGGATGCGCGTCCGCCGCGTGATGGGGAAGCGCCACGTCAGGACATTGACGTGCTGAGTCGGGTCTACCTCGCGCTGGGTCTGCCCCTTCAACGCCAGCCGGATGGATGTGGGCGAGACTTCTAATGTCCGACCCGACGGCCAACGTTGCTTCAGCCGTGATTCGACCACCCGCGTGACGAGGACGGACGCGATCACCCCAATCGCAGCGGCCAGTATTCCGCCAAAGCTATAGGCGGAGAGCAGCGACCCGGCAATCAAAAAACCGCCCACGCCCACCAAAATAAAACTACCCAGCACCGCGAACCGTAAACCGCCGTGTTCAGGGTCTACGGTGATGTGTAAGGTCTCGGTTTCAGACATAATTTCTCCCTCTCTTAATCATAGCGCGGGCGCCTCGCGAGACGCCCCTACAAATCCGTGCGTAATTTCCACAATTCAGGGAACAACTCGTGTTCCAACACCGCTTTCAGATAGGCCACCCCCGCCGACCCGCCCGTGCCGCGCTTGAAGCCAATCACGCGCTCAACGGTGGTGATATGCCGGAAGCGCCATTGCCGGAACGAGTCTTCTAGGTCTACCAATTCTTCCGCCAATTGGTACAGTTCCCAATGGTTTTCATGGTCGCGGTAGATACTCAGCCACGCGGCCTCAACGCTCTCATTAATCACATAACGCTGCGTGAAGTCGCGGTCTGTCGCTTGGGAGTCTACTGCAAAACCACGCCGCGCCAACAGGCGATTGGCCTCGTCATACAGGGACGGGCGGGCATACTCCGTCATGATGGTCTCGTATAGCGCGGTCTTATGCGCGAACGGCTTGACGGCGTTGGCGTGTTTCGCGCCGAGGATGAACTCAATCATCCGGTATTGGTGCGACTGGAATCCGCTGGAATGACCCAACATCCCGCGAAACTGACTGTATTCGCTGGGGGTGAGAGTCGCCAACACATCCCACGCCCGTACCAACTGCTCCATGATGCGGCTGACTCGCGCCATCATCTTGAAGGCTGGCTGCAATTCGCCTTTGATGATTTGCTCACGGGCGGCGGTGAGTTCGTGCAGCATCAGGCGCATCCAGAGTTCACTGGTCTGATGTTGGATGATGAACAACATCTCGTCGTGATGGTCAGACAACGGCCTCTGGGCGGCCAACAAATCATCTAAGGCCAGATAATCACCGTAACTCATATCATTGGAAAAATCGAGTTTGGGGGTCGGGTCAGACATATCCTAATGACTTTCTCTATAGTTATACGTGTATTGTAAAAGCGCCCCCGATTGTACATCAAATCGGGGGCGCGTTCAGAGCGATCGGACACAGATGGCGACCCGCTCAGGAAGTCTTGGTAGTACCTTTCAAAAAGTGTGCCTCCATGCCATCAGCGGTAATGCCGGTGACACGCGACGGCCAAAAATATATAACACGTTTTTATCGCATTAAAGTGTCTATTTTTGGGGGGAGAAATTATGTAGAGAGTCCGACTCCGATGTTCACGATAATCAAAATTGGCGAAGGTATTGGCTAACCTCGACGTAATAATTCTGCTACCAATCCTGTCCATCCGGTTTGATGACTTGCACCCAATCCCGCCCCAGTGTCGCCATGAAAATACTCATAAAACAGAATATTATCTTGCCAGTCGGACTGAAAACGATCCATTCCACCAAAAACGGGTCGTTGCCCGCGCTCATTTCGTAGGAAGATTTTTGTCAAACGTTGGGATAAGTCATCGGCAACTTCATTCAGAGTCATCATGTTGCCGCTGCCCGTCGGGCATTCCACCTGAAAATCAGCTCCATAATAGCGGTAGTATTTTCTTAGAGCCTCAATGAGCAGATAATTGATAGGAAACCAGATTGGACCGCGCCAGTTAGAATTTCCTCCAAACAAGCCATCCCGCGATTCAGCAGGTGAATATTGGATACTGAAGTTTTGTCCACCGACATTAAGTTCATAGGGCGTCTCGTGAATTTTTGAAATAGACCGAATTCCATAGGGAGATAGAAATTCGTTTTCATCTAACATGTAGCGTAATACACTCCGAAGCTTTTCTTCTGTCAGCATCGCAAAGAGATGAGCGCTACCGTAACCCTGAACATCTACACTTGCCAGATTCTGGGCAAGAAGTGGGCGATGTTGGCACAGCCACTTGATACTACGGGCAAAATCGCTGAAATAATCTAAGGTTTCCTGTCCAATCGTTTCAACGGCAATCAAAGGCATCAACCCAACCAGCGATCGCACTTTGAGTGGACGTACAGTCCCATCTGGTAACTTGAGGATATCGTAGAAGAAGCCATCCTGCTCATCCCATAGCCCCACGCCATCATGCGCGTCCCCACTGATTGCCCGCGCTATCCAGAGAAAATGCTCATAGAATTTAATCGCCATGTCTACATAGGCACGATCATTTTTTGCTAACTCCAACGCCATATTTAACATGACAAGGCAGTAAAAACCCATCCAAGCGGTTCCATCACTCTGGTTGATATAACCGCCCGTTGGTAAAACTGCACTACGATCAAATAGGCTAATATTATCCAATCCTAGAAACCCGCCTTGAAAGATGTTTCGTCCTTCTGCATCCTTACGATTCACCCACCATGTGAAATTCAGAAGCATCTTGTTGAAAATTCGTTTCAGAAACGCTTGGTCTTGTTTGCCATCCAGTTCGTAAACACGCCAAGCGGCCCAAGCGTGAACGGGTGGGTTCACGTCACTTAGAGACCACTCGTAAGCCGGGAGCTGTCCGTTAGGATGCATGTACCACTCGCGAGTAAGGAGGACGAGTTGTTCTTTGGCGAAAACTGGATCAATCATCGCCAGCGGAATGCAATGGAATGCCAAATCCCAGCCAGCGTACCAAGGATATTCCCATTTATCTGGCATCGAGAGGATGTCAAAATTGTTGAGATGCTGCCATTGATGGTTTCTACCAGAATTCCGTTGTTCGGGGGGAGTGGCTATTGGATCACCAGCCAGCCATTGTTCTACATCATAATAGAAGAGTTGCTTGCTCCACATCATACCAGCCAGTGCCTGTCGCTGAACATTTTTCTGATCTTCAGACAACTTGTCACTGTGAATACTATTGTAAAATTCATCCGCTTCAGCGATATGTTTAGCAAACTCTAGATCATAAGAAACAAATGGCTGTTGATGTGACTGTGCTGACAATCGTAATGAGATGCTTACTGTCGCTCCTGAGTCAATCTGCTTCGTATACACCACAGCCGCTTTGGTACCAGATTGAGCCGGATTAATCGCACTTTGATCTTGCTGGATGATGTAGCGATGGAAGGCATCTTTGACATAATGATTGTCGTTTGATACACCATACAAGCGCTCACGGTTAGTCTCATTCTCCGTAAAGATAATCTCAGATGCGCCCTGACTATACAGCCAATATTTCCCTAATACAGGGTGTTCAGCCACTATCGTTTGATTGTCTTCCAGCCCCAATCGTGGTTTCTGTGGAACATCTCCCATCGGACCCGCTTCATAACCCCATGACCATGTATTACGAAACCACAGGGTCGGCAACAAGGTAAGCGAAGCAGGTTCAGGACCAAGATTGGTGACGGAAATGCGAATTAAAACATCCTCAGCCGTCGATTTAGCATATTCTACGACCAAATCAAAATAACGATTATCGTCAAAAATCCCTGTGTCTATCAATTCATATTCAAATTCTTTACGACTGCGGCGGCGGTTTTCGTCAACCAATAACCCATAAGGAAACTCATGCTGCGGATATTTATACAGCATTTTCATATAACTATGGGTGGGGGTGCTGTCGAGATAGAAATAATATTCTTTTACATCTTCCCCGTGATTGCCTTCATTGCCCGTAAGCCCAAAGAGCCGTTCTTTAAGAATCGGGTCATTCCCGTTCCATAATGCTAGCGCAAAGCAGAGATACTGCTTATCGTCGCTAATGCCCGCTAATCCATCTTCCCCCCAACGATAGGCTTTGCTACGAGCATGGTCATGGGATAAAAATTCCCATGCTGCACCATAGGGGCTATAATCTTCGCGGACAGTACCCCATGCACGTTCACTAAGGTAAGGTCCCCACTGTTTCCAGTGAACTCGACTTTCTTTTGCTTCCTCGATACGTCTGTGTTCCTGTGTGAATCCCATCAATAACTCCTACGATCTGAATTGGTATACCTTGAAGTGATTTTCTGATGGCTCCGTTCCAAGATTTGCATTGCCATCGGGTGAGTATACACTCGATCCAAGGGGTTGAACAGTAATTTGGTAAATGCTCAACAAACGATGCAAGTAAGGGCAATACCTTCGCCAAAATCCGATTGATAACATCCATCACCAGCGGACACGGCAGGCCGTGTCCCTACAATAAAAACCCCGTCACGGGAGGATTCGTAGGGACAACGCCCGCGTTGTCCGTGATAATCAAAATTGGCGAAGGTATTGATAGAACAAAGGTAACTACTCAGCCCCTATTTGAGGGGGAAATGAGGTTTTGACCGGTACTCAGTCCAATCATCTGAGGGAAGAATTTCCCCGCGCCTCAGCCAATTTTACGCTCTACATCATCAAATTGAGGGAAGAAATGATGGCTGAGTAGTTACGTGTTTTATGCTAAAACCCCGATCAAAGATCGTTTGGATTTTAAATCACCCCTCCATTATCTCGGATTTGCTGCCCGCGATGGGTGAGCTTCCCAGCCCAAATCACGCGCTTACCCCGTTTGAAATCAGCGACCATCGCTATCCCAGTATTCTTACTGCCCGGGTCTAGCTTGAGCGCGATGGGCTGAACGTCACCACCGTCGCGTTCTTTCAAAATGATGGTGAAGGGGTATTGACGAAAGACCGCCGCCTTCCCTTGCTTGAGCAATTGCCGCGCACGC
>DAOTTP010000055.1:0-4026 GCA_034437835.1 Anaerolineae bacterium
GAAGACCTCGAAGCCGTCAACCTGACTCGTCACGTCGCCGACTCGCGTTATCTGGGTTGGAACAAGGCCAAAGTGATGGCCGACCTGATTCGCCATCGCAACTCAGACGCGCAGATTCGAATCATCGCGGACGACATCACCAAGCACCCAGACGCCTTAGAAGGCGTGGATTTGGTGGTGGTCGGCGTGGACGGCGAAGGCACGAAGTATAAAATCAATGACCTGTGCCTCGCACGCAACCTCACGGCGGTTTATGCCGGGGTGTATGCACGCGGCGAGGGCGGCGATACCTGCGTCATCCACCCGTATGATGGCCCGTGTTATGCGTGTTGGGCGGCGGAACTGCGCGAGGGCTTGGGTGACCAACCCGGCGAAGAACTGGACTACGGCCTGATTCAAGAGAACGGGACGCTGAAAGGCGAACCGGCGCTCTGGATACACGTCACCCGCGTGGCCTCGGCGCAAGCCGACCTCGCGCTGAATGAATTGCTAAAAGGTGCGCGCCCCGACTTCCCGGCCAATACGCTGGTGATGGCGAACGCGCCGCTCGAAATCGTGTCCGGCCAGACCACCCCCGCCCATTCCGGCGTGTGGGTGAATATCGCCCGTGACCCACACTGTATGGTCTGCGGGGATCGTCTGCGGATGGCTGACCAAGCCATGTCGCTGGACGACCTCGCCGATATGATGTTCTCCGCCCCGCCGGAGCAAGATGAAGACTCCGCCGCCCGGCGGCTGGAAGACGAGTAAAAGGAGTACCCTATGCCCGACCTAATCCCCCCGACCCCGCCCACCGACGGGACATACGAGGATAACTTTATCGAAGAAGATGCCTCGGTGGAAACGGCAACCTTGACCGAAGCCCCAACAGAGACCGCTCCGGTTGTGCCGCCGCGTGTGACCATCGCGGACGCGCCGCCCGCGCCGCCGGTTGCTGCCCCGGTCAAAGATGATATGGCAGACCGTCTGGAACGCCTCGGCGGTGAACCCGCCCCCATCATCACCCCAGAAGATTTCGCCCGGTTACAGAACGCCGGTCAGGTTCATATCGACGCACAAGGCCGTGTCCGCACCGCCCGCCGCACCGCACAAGCTGATGCGGGCGTCACCTTAAGGAAACGACGTGCTTGGTATTCCAACCCCCTCGAATGACCCCAAACCACACGCAGGGCAGTTGATTCAGGCCATGCGACAGGCCGGCGTCCTCACCGATGAAGCCACCGCCGCCGCCTTTGAATCCGTCCCGCGTGACGCCTTCCTCCCCGGAATCCCGCTGGAGGATGTCTATCTTGACCGCGCCGTCATCACCAAGCGTGACACGACTGGCGCGGCCATCACCTCTGCCAGTCAGCCGACCATGATGGCCGAGATGTTGACGCAACTAGAGCTTGCCCCCGGCATGAACGTCCTCGAGATTGGCGCGGGGACGGGCTATAACGCCGCGCTGATGCAGACTCTAGTCGGCAAGGAGGGCCGGATTACCTCGCTGGAACTGGATGCCGAAGTCGCCGAGAGCGCCGAAGACAACCTGTATCGGGCGGGCGTCAGCGGCGTATCCATCGTGACCGCCGACGGCGCAGCCGGGTACGCCCCGCGTGCCGCTTATGACCGCATCGTCTCGACGGCAGCAATCTGGGATGTGCCTCCGGCGTGGATTCGCCAACTCAAGCCGCGTGGGCGGATGGTCGTCCCGCTCCAAGTCCATGCCGCACAAGTATCGGCCTGCCTGATTCCCCAACCCGACGGCACATTCCTCAGCACACATAACATCCCGTGCCGATTCGTGCTGATGCGCGGCAGCGCTGCCGTGCCGCCGCTGGTGCGTCAGGTCGGCAGCAGCGCCCTCACACTTTGGTCATTAGAGGCCGCCAACCTCGATACGGCCAGCCTGAGCCAACTGTTGTCTCAGGATGACGAAATCAATCACCTGAGCGCCGCGCCCGCCGCCCCCGCCATCTGGGCAGGGCTGATGCAATACACCATGCTCAACGCGCCGCCGGACGTACAGTTAGCGACCTATTTCATCCCAGAAGGCCAACAGGCTTATGGCTTAGACGCTGGTAGCGGCTACGCGATATTTAGTCCGGCCAGCGCGTGCCTCATCCCGTATCAGGGCGGTGGTGAAGCCTATTGTTTCGCCGGTTCTGACGCCTTCATGACCGCCCAAATGCTGTTGGACGAGTGGGTGTCGATTGGGCATCCGGGGGCAGACCGTCTGCGCGTGCGCCTGATAAACAGGTCAGATGAGCAGCCAGCGATTGAGCGCGGAAAAATCTATCGCCGCATCGACCACGATATCCACGTTTGGATTGAGCCGGTTTCAGGGGTAAACTAGCGGACACGGTGGGGGTAAAATAACAGACATGGAAGTGCCATGTCCCTACAGGGATTTACCATTTGCCCAAGATTATCGTCCACCATTTACCTGTGATTATCGGATTCGCCGTAATATGACAACCCTTCAAGACATGGTGCTGGTAGTAGACCTTGAGGCGGCGTGTTGGCTCGGCCCACCGCCCGCCGGACAGCGCAACGAAGTCATCGAAATCGGCATCGCCGCGCTCGACCTCACTAGCGCCCAAATCGTCAAGCGCGGCACAGTCCTCATCAAACCCACCGACTCAGAAATCAGCCCGTTCTGTACCGAACTGACCCACATCACGCAAGAGATGGTCGATTCGGAAGGAATCCCGTTCGCGGCGGCCTGTGATTGGCTGCGCGATGAGTATGCAGCACACCAGCGCTTATGGGTGAGTTGGGGGTCAGACGACCTCAAGATGATGAAGAACGAATGCACGCTGCGCGGCGTAGATTATCCTTTCACCCCGTATCACCAAAACCTGAAACGCATCTATGCCAAAATCGTCAAAGCAAAACAAGGCTTGGGTCTGAGTACCACGCTGACGGCCATCGGGTTAACCTTTGAAGGCGACCATCACAGAGGCGGGGATGACGCCTATAATACGGCGCGTATCGCCCAATGGTTGGTCGAAAAATATACCGTGGGCGTGTTTTCGCGCTTCCTCCCCAAGTCGGATGAGCCTCCGGTAGAAACTTTTGCCTCATGACTGAAGCCCCTTCCTCTGAAAACCCGCAAGCCGCGCCCAGCGGCCTGAGTTTTGAGCGCGTCCTGCCTATTTTCGCCCTAACATTTGTTGATGTGCTGGGCTTAACCGTAATTTTGCCGCTACTCCACCTGTACGCCGTGGCGTTCGGCGCGTCTCCCTTTGAAGTCTTATTGACGGCGGCGGCCTTCCCGCTGGCACAGTTGATTGGCGTGCCGGTCATGGGCGCGTTGAGTGACCGCTACGGGCGCAAGCCGCTGCTCTTGATTAGCCAACTCAGTACGTGCATCGGCTTTATCATACTCGGATTGGCTGGCTCGTTATGGATGGTGATTCTCTCGCGGGTATTCGATGGCTTGTTCGGCGCGAATCTGGCTACCGCGCAAGCGGCCTTAGCCGACATCACCGACGACTCAACCCGCGCACAAGGGCTAGGAATCACCGGCGCGGCGTTCGGGTTAGGGTTCTTGTTCGGCCCGATTATCGCCATCGGCTCACTGGAATTTAGCAACAGTTTAGCCCTGCCCGCCTTCATCGCCGCCGCGTATTCGCTCGTCTCAATTTTCCTGACGCTGTTCACGTTCAAAGAGACTCTCCCGCCGGAAAAGCGCGGGACGGGGCGCATGAAACCCGTGCAAGCCGTCGGGACATTTTTCACATTATTGACCAGTCGTAACCTCGGCCTGCTCTTGGTGCTGATGTTCGCCCAACAATTGCTGTTCTATGGATTCGAGACGCTATTGGGGCTGTTTTCGCTCAATCGGGCGGGATTGTTGGGTCAGGGAAACGGGGTTATTTTCTTGTGGGCGGGCATCATCCTCGTGATTGTCCAGACTCGCGTCATAAAACCGTTGAGCGCACGGTATGGCGAACGCGGGATGGCGCTGCTGGCGCTGGCGACTTTGGGGATCGGATTTTTACTGCTGTCGGCGACCCCACAACAGCCGCACCCGTACTATGT
>DAOTTP010000056.1:0-3617 GCA_034437835.1 Anaerolineae bacterium
TGGGTCACGCCTCGGTCAATCGTATAAAGGCGCTCAATCACCCCGGTTTCGATGGCGATTTGGCGGATTAATTTTTCGAGGAATTTTTGCAGCACCCCGCGCTGTTCCAAGCGTTCGCGTTGCTCTAACCACACGCTGACCAGTGAATGTAAATCTTCTGTTTTATAGGTCAGAAGAGTCGAGGGTAAATCTTGAATCGGTTGCCAATCCGTCATAGGATTACTCCTCTTGGGCGCGGATGCGCCGCACGGCAGCCGAAATCAGCACGACGGCCAGAGTCAGATAGATGATGCTGAAGGTCATCCACGGGGCAGCCAGAGGGATTACCGCGCCATTGGTGCTGAGGGTCGCCGACCATAATCCGGCCTGTCCCTGAGTTAAGAGCAAGGTCTGAGAGGTCGCCGCCGCCGTGAACGGGCTGAGACTGGTCAACAGCGCGCCCAGATAAATTAGGAAACCTTCCCAAATCGGCGAGCCGGTCATGCCCGTCCCCGTCCCAGCGACCACCGCATAGAAGGCGTTCCCGAAGAATCCGGTAATCAGCGGCACGCCGAGCATGACGATTAACGCTGTGGAATATGAGCGCACGCTGGCTGTAACCGTCTTTTCGGTCAGCGTCGAGAAGAACACCCCTACCGCGCCGAACGTCACCGCCGTGACCAGTAAAATCACCAACGAGAGGATGAGTTCGGTCTCGGTGACGCCGCCGAATAAGAAGGCGATGCTTTGCAGCGGGATAGCGGCCAATAAGAGCAGGACGATGAACCCCAACGCCGATTCGAGCTTGCCGACCAAGAAAGTCGCACGCGGCAATAGGGTGATTTTGAGTAAATCATAGGTTTGGCGTTCACGTTCGCCCGTCACAGAGCCAGCGGTGAAGGCCGGGGCGATGAACATCATCAAGACCAGTTCCAACCCGACCAGCCCGCCAAAGGTGGCGCGTCCGAGGTCGCCCGTCACGCTGGTGGATAGGCCGCGTGTGAACGGCGCGTTGGCGAAAAACAGAATCACCGCGAAGGCGCTCATCAACATCAGATAGACGGTGATGACGGCGAAAGCGCGTCCGCCACGCATCCGCTCACGCAATTCTTTGACCGCGACGGGGTTGGGTTGAAGCGTGTTGGGGGAACGCGAAATCGGGCTGATGCCCCATAGTACTACCGCGATGGTCAAGAAGGCCGGCAGAAATCCGAAGGCGACCAACGCCACAAGGCTCAGGATGATGACGACTCCGGTGGCGACCCACGTCCAACGCTCATGCGCCTGTACCCCGACTCGCACGAACAACACGCCGATGCCCGCCAGCGCGGACAACAAGAGCGCGGCCACCCATGCCGAAGATGCCGTCCCGACGAATCGGAAAATCAACCCGTGTAGGCCGCCCAATAATCCGCCGCCAGTCAATCCGGCGGCGATGCCCGCCAGCGCCAAGAGCAACGCTAAACCGGCGTGCGCGACGACCCCCACCATCAGGCGGGCGGAAGCGGTCATCAGACGTTCTTCGCGGAGATTGAGGGCGGGCGTGAGGGCAGACATCGGGCGTATCCAGTCATAGAAAGTCCATGAACTGAGTATAACACGCCCCGCCCTCACGTCACTGAGGCTAACGCGAGTCTAAAAGCGCAGCGACGCCATATTCGCCATCGGCAGGCCAAATGTATCGGCCACCGCCGTATGCGTGACCTGTCCGGCGTGGATATTCATACCGAGCGCGAGGCCGGGGTCGGCTTGCATCGCGTCGTATAGACCGTGGTCGGCAATCCGCAAGGCATAGCGCAGGGTCGCGTTGCTCAGGGCGAGGCTGCTGGTGCGCGGCACGGCTCCCGGCATATTGGCGACGCCATAATGCACCACACCGTCAATCACATAGGTCGGGTCGCTGTGGGTTGTGGCGCGGGTGGTCTCAACACAACCACCCTGATCGACGGCCACATCGACAATCACGCTGCCGTCGGGCATATCCTTGAGCATATCGCGGCGAATCAAACGCGGGGCTTTCGCGCCCGTGACCAGAACCGCCCCAATCACCGCGTCGGCGCTGTGGATGGCCTGTTCAATGTTGATGCTGTTGCTGTACATCGTGATAAACCGCCCGTGCATCACGTCATCCAGATAGCGCAGCCGGTCAATGTTGATGTCCAACAGCGTGACCTGTGCGCCCATGCCCAGCGCCATCTTGGCCGCCTGAGTGCCTACCGTGCCGCCGCCAAAAATAACCACATGCGCGGGGCGCGTTCCCGGGACGCCGCCCATCAGGACGCCGCGCCCGCCTTGCTTCTTCTCTAAATAATGCGCCGCGACTTGGATGCTCATGCGTCCGGCCACTTCGCTCATCGGCTCCAACAGGGGTAGCCGCCCGTGCGGGTCGGTCACGGTCTCATAGGCGACGCCAGTCACGCCGCTGTCGAGCATGGCGTGGGTGAGTTCTTTGGCGGCGGCGAGGTGCAGATAAGTGAACAGCACCAACCCTTCGCGCATATACGGATATTCGCTGGCTTGCGGCTCCTTGACCTTAATCACCATCTGGGATTTGTTCCAGACATCGGCAGCGCTATCCAGCAAGGTCGCGCCTGCCTTGGTATATTCATCATCGCTGAAGGCGCTACCGCCGCCTGCGCCGCGCTCGACATACACGGTATGACCGTGCAGCGTCAATTGTCCGACGCCCGCCGGAGGGAGCGAGACGCGGTTTTCGTCGGTCTTAATTTCTTTGGGGATGCCGATAATCATGAGGGGTTTCCTTTGGGTGATGTTGTGCGCCTAACCCAAATGCTCAGGACAAGGCGGCTTGTGCGATTTGCACATATTATCCTACTAGCATAGTACAATTTGTAGGATGAAAATCGTTAATTTTCCATCAATATGCTGGATTTTTGTCTACATTATGGGATAGCTTTTTCGCATCTGGATATCACTAGTTTTAACCGGAATATACACTTAATAAACAATAGTTAAAACTTAATAAATTAAATTATGTTGATTGTAATAGATAATATGAACATTGTCCCTAGAAATTCTCCGGTGACAAGTTTTTACTGTAGAGACACGGTAGGCACTGTCGTATAAGGGTAGATGGTATCAATCGTATTTTGCACAAGGTATTTAGTTTACAGATTGTATGTTGACAAATTAAACTTAAAGCGTTTAACTTATCTTAATGTTAAATGTAGGATTAAAAACATGAAACGCTCTCTATTTTCACACTTCAAATCACTAATCATTGTTGTGCTTGCTTTTTTGACGATGCAAGCATCCGCACAATTACCTTTACCTGATGCACCAAGTCAGCGAGCTACTTTTACCGTCACAAACCTTGATGCTTCTGGAGTCGGAAGCCTTCGACAGGCGATGCTAGATGCTAATGCCAATGCCGAGGCAGATACAATCACATTCCAAGCAGGGTTGAGTGGTACGATTCTCTTGCTTGGTCCATTGCCGACAGTTACCACAGACATGTCAATCGTCGGGCTTGGCGCAGATATCATCACCATTAGCGGAAACAAGAAAGTACGCATTTTTGACGTTGATTCCGGTGCTGACCTAACTCTGTCTGGATTGAAACTCATTAATGGCAAAGCGAATATGGGTGGAGCAATTCGTGTTCAGAACTCTAGCAC
>DAOTTP010000057.1:0-9147 GCA_034437835.1 Anaerolineae bacterium
TTGGCGCACAGGCCGTAGAACTCTAACAGGTGGCCGATGATATGGATGCCGGTGCTGGCTTCCAGTTGAGTCGCCAGCGCGTCAAGGCCGCAATCGTCGAACTCAATCACCGCGCCGCAGCCGGTACACACCACATGATGATGATGACCGTTCGGCAACAGCACAAATACCGGCGTCCCGCTGCTCTCGACAAAGGTCGGGCGAATCAGCGACAAGCGCGAGAGCATGTCTAGCGTGCGGAAAACACTGGCGCGGCCAATCGCCGGGTCAAGCGTCGCCACCGCGTCCAACACTTGCGCGGAGGTCATGTGTCCGCCGCCGCGCTCCAACGCCTCTAAGACGGTCTGGCGGGCGTGGGTGATTTTATAACCCGCGTCGCGCAGGCGTTGAAGTCGTTGAGAATCGGTCATGATTCGTCACACCTGATAATGCGGATAAAATCGGCGTGGTAGGTGGCGGCTGCGCCAGCGGGGCGCACCTGCACGCGGATTCGGTAGCCGGGGATGCCGGGGGCTGCTGTCACGCCGTTCGGCGTCGGGACGGGCGTGCCACATCCCAGAGTCGCATCCGGCCACATCACCGACTCGATTTCAACCACGCGGATGGCATCGGGGTCGAATCCCTCCTCACGCGCAAAACGCCCGGCCGCCAGCGCCGCTAATTCTTGCGCCACAGGGTCAACTGGCGTCCCCGTCGGTGTGGCGGGGGCTTCCGCCGTATGCTGGGCGGATTCGGTCTGCACAAATTCGGCAGCCGACGGCGGAAACGTCACCGTGACCGTGGGCGGGGGGGCGTCAGTGGCAGTGTGGGTCGGGACGGCGGTATTCAAGGCTTGAGTGGGCGGAGGCGTGCGAGTAGGCGCAGAATCACCAGCGCCGCAGGCTGACAACATCAGCGCGGCACACACCCCTATCAAGCCGGTCATCAACCGCAAGCTCGCCATCTAAAAATCCTAAAGACGCCCGCGCTTAACTGCGGATGCCCAACTTGCTTTCCAATTCCGATGCCGAGACATCCAGCACACACATGATTTTGTCGCGTGACTGATGCCCCGCCACGATTTCAACTTGGTTGGCCTTGACGCCCAATACGCTGGCGAACAATGCCATCAATTCGGTATTGGCCTCATCCGCCTCAGCGGAATCCGCCGTCAGGCGCACGCGCAACGCGCCTTCTTCATTCGTGCCGCCGATTTCCGCAACCTCGGCGCGTGTGACCACGCGAACCCCGAACGCTGCGCCGCTTTTGGCCGAGGTGATTTGAAACTTACGGTCCATCCCGGATAATTCCTTCTCTGCGCGCCCGGATATGCAAGTGGATAAATTTGGATGGGCGCGACCACCATACCATAATGAGACTATACCGCGAAATTTCCATTTTGTGCTATCCTTCTGCCTCTCAACACTTTTCTTGGGCTGGACTCGCTCGAAAATCAAGGGATTGCCCATCGTGCGCCGCAGTGGATTCTTCAATGCCATCACCCTTTTGATTTTCGTGGCCGTGTTGGGCGTGCTGACGGTTGCGCTAGCGGCGCTGCTCTCGCCCGCGCCGCCGCCCCAAATCACCCCGATGCCCACCTTCATCGGCGACTTGCCCACTGAGACGCCCACCAATACCCCAACCGCCACGGCAACCCCGACGGCCAGCCTACCGCCGACCTTCACGCCGCGCCCTACCGTCACCAAAACCCTGACCTCAACCCCAACATCTACCGGCCTGCCGTCGGCCACGCCGATATTGCCAAGCGCCACGCCGTCTCAGACCTTAACGTTCACTCCTACCGCGACCTTCACCGAGACGCCCATCCCGTTTCCTTATGTGATACGCGGGGAGGCCGATTTCAGCGCCAATACGGTCAATACCTTGAGCTGCGCGTGGCAAGGTATCGGCGGGCGGGTGATGGGCGAGGCTGGAGAACTATCGGCAGAACAGGCCGCTGGGTTATTCGTGCGGGTCATCAGCGATGCGGTAGAGACCCGCGCCCGAATCGGCTCAAACTCACAGTACGGGGCGACGACGGGCTGGGAAATCACGTTGGACTCGCGCCCAGAGGCGATGTTGGTGTATGTCCGGCTGGAATCAGAAGCTGGAGCAGCGCAATCGCCGGACGCGCTCGTGCGCTTTAACGGTGACTGTACGGCCAACCTCGCCCGCCTAGATTTCGCCAAAAACCAGAGGTTCGTCCCATGATTCGACGCTATCTACGCGCCCTGATGGGGGCAATCCGCATGACCCTCAGCGGCAAGACCGTGCCACCTTCCCCGCTGACTGGTCTGCGGGCTTGGATGACCCACACCCCTGCGTTGGTCGATGCGGTGCTGACGGCTTGCGCCCAAGATGGTTTAGATGAGGCCGCCCGTCGCCAAACCTCACAAGTGATTGAAGGGCGGCGGGTAAATCTTAATACTATTCTGCTCGCGCCTAAATTCCACGCGCAACACGAGTATCCCCTCTTATTAAAAGCTCCGGACGGGCGTTCGCTGGCCGCGCTATACGGCACAAATGTCAATGATTGCTTCTTATTAGAACGATTCATTAAGATTTTGCCCACAGGTCATGCGCCCGTTGCGTTACGAAGCCTCGTCACCCATTTAGAGGCCGTCCCCGTGATGCAACCCGAAACACTGAATGAAAGTTCGTAATATGCCGAAACGATTGTTTGAATATTGATATATCGAAAACCACGAAGTATTGAGATGGGTGGTTGACAGAAATTTTGATGCGTGATACATTTTAGTCAATCGCACATGCGACTACTGCAACAATGCAGAAAATCGGTTATTGCAACTCGGAGAACTCATCATGATTTTCAACCCAAGTCAAAAAGGCCAAGGCCTCATCGAGTATGCTCTCATCCTCGTGTTGGTCGCCATCGTCGTCATCGTCTTGCTCGGCGCCTTGGGCGGTCAGGTCAACTCGGCCTTCGCCGTCGTGAACAGCGCTCTCTAGTCTTTACTAGGGCAACGGTTCGACGTTTCGCACCCGAAACCGAAAAGAAAACGCCTCTGCAATTGCAGGGGCGTTTTCTTTTGCGTCTATACTGTTTCAAGAGTCACGCCCTCACCTATACTATAAAAACAGCGGATTGGCGCTAAATGCCAACCCGCTGTTTGTTTTTGGGTGATGTATAGGGTTCTAACGGCGCGTGCGGCGCGGTGGTGGCGTTGAGCGCACAGGAATAGGGACAGGAACCCGCTTAGGTTGCTGGTCAGGGTTCAACATCCGCCCCAATGCTTCAGCTATTTCACGCGCACCCTCAACCAAATCATCCCAGAGGCTGGGTTTATCTTGTTGCTTGGACATAACGCATCCTTCCCCAATGGATTAAAGTATAGCATATCTCTTGCGCCCCGATATGTGAGAATTATGGTAGACTTACCCCGTTTTGTGGGTTTTTTCAATCAGACATCAGGTATGTGATGTTTCAAACAATTAGGGTGGTCATCCCCACCTATAACGAGGCGGAAAATCTGCCGCTCATCGTCTCTGAGGTCTTGGGATTAGCGATTCCCGGTTTGGGGATATTGGTGGTAGATGACAATTCCCCAGATGGTACGGGGCAGATTGCCGAACGCCTGAAGGCCGAATACGCCGGGCGGGTTGATGTGCTGCACAACCCGGAAAAAGGTGGACTCGGCGTGGCCTACCGGGCGGGCTTCCATCAAGTCATTGATGCCGGCGCACAGGTGGTCATTCAGATGGACGCCGACTTCTCGCACCAACCGCATTATCTCCCAGAACTGATCGCCAAATTAGAAGCAGGGGCGGATATGTGCCTCGGCTCTCGTTTTTCGGGGGATGGCGCGGTAGATACCGATTGGGGGCGTTTCCGCAAGTTGCTCAGTTGGTTCGCCAACGCGGTCTATGTCCCGACCATCCTGCAAATCCCCGTACATGACGCCACTGGCGGTTATCGGGCGTGGCGTGCAGACGGATTGAGCAAAGTTTTGGCGAATGATGTCCGCTCCAACGGTTATGTGTTTCAAGTCGAGATGGTCTACGCCGCCCACCGGCTGGGCTTGAAGGTGGTCGAAATCCCCATCTATTTCCCAGACCGCCAAAAAGGGGTCAGCAAAATGCGCGGGCGCATCGTGTTCGAGGCAGCGCTGCGCGTCTGGCAAATCCGCTGGCGCTATCGCACTATAACCAAGTGACAAGTTTTGAATAAGAGGTTTTAAGCATCTAATGAACATCCTAATTATCGGCGGGACGCGCCAAGTCGGGCATTACTTAACCGAACGTTTACTGGCCTCCGGCCACCGTGTCACCCTGCTCAACCGCGGTCTAACCAAAGATTCTCTCCCAGAAAGCCTGCCGCGCTTGCATTGTGATCGCACTGATTCCGTGCAGTTGCGGCGGGCGCTGTCCGGGCGCAGCTTCGATGCAGTGGTCGATACGGTATTATTCCGCCGCCCAGAGGCCGAGACCATCGTCAGCCTGTTAGAGGGGCGGGTCGGGCATTACATCACGCTGTCGTCGGGTCAAGTCTACCTTGTGCGCGACGGCATTACCCGCCCGTTCCGTGAGGAAGATTATGCCGGGGCGACCATCGCGCCGCCCGCGCCGGCGACTTATGATTATGAAGAATGGCTGTACGGCGTGGACAAACGCGCCTGTGAGGATGTGCTGCACAACGCCAATGCCAGCACTGGCTTCCCATCCACCGTCTTGCGCCTGCCGATGGTTCACAGCGCCCGTGACCAATTCCTGCGCCTATACAGTTATGTGTTGCGCTTGCGCGACGGCGGCCCTATCCTCGTGCCAGACCTGCCCAACCACCCCATCCGCCATATTTACGCGCTGGATATCGTTAAAGCGCTCATGACTTTGATTGAGAGCGGCAAGGGCAAAGGCCGCGCCTATAACATCAGCCAAGATGAGACGTTGCCCATCGCCGAATTTCTAAGCAAGCTGGGCGATGCGGTAGGTGTGCAGCCGCAAATCGTGACCGTCCCGCGTGACCGGTTGGTCTCGGATGGATTTTTGCCAGATTGCTCACCGTTCAGCGATGTCTGGATGTCCGAACTCGATAATACGCGCTCGAAGGTCGAACTGGGCATGAGCTATACCCCAGTGGCGGATTACCTGAGCAAAATCGTCGAAGAACTGACCAACCTCAAGCCCAATCCGCCCGCCGGATACCGCCGCCGTAATGGGGAGCGTACCCTCGCGGCACGCATCGTCGGGGAATAGGCCAACAAATTATAGGGGCGACTCAGCAGGGTCGCCTTTATTTTTCGCGCTACGGGAAAACCAATGGGTCGGGCAAGCTGTCTAACCCGATGGGGCGCATCACCGCGCCGTTGACGCTCAAACCACCAAATAGACTCTCTAATATGGCGCGGATGGCCTCGGATTCTTCCATCGGGGCGGACAACGTGCCAATCAGCAGCAATTCCGTCTCTGGGATTGCCACACCTATCACCAGCGTCTTGAGGTCGCTGTCGTGGTCGGTCAACAGATAATAAGCCGACGGGACGCCATCCCAGAGAAACCCGATGGGCGTACTGACCTGTGCCGTACCGATAAATGACCCATCGCTGACGATTTGCGCCAAGACCTGTTGGGCGCGGTTGGTCGGGGTATCGGACTCCACCGTTGGGAGGTCGGTCAGTGGGGTAACAAACACATAGGCCATCAGCCCTTGCAGCTTGCCCTGTTCAGCCACCGAGCCGAAATGCTCCGCAATCACCACCCCATATTCCGTCGTGAACGATTCCCACCCTTGCGGTTTGGGCAGGCTGACGTTCAAGCCCTCGTGGGTGAATCCGACACTTGGGGCAGAATCAGGGGCGGGCGTCTTGATGACGACGGTAGCGACATAGGTCTGAGGGTAGGAATTGGGATCAGATTGACAACCGGTTGTCATCAGTCCCAGAAACGCCAAAGCGAGATAGAATAAGCGCATAAGAGGTGAGATAAGCTGATTAGGTGGACATTCAAAAAGCAGTATAGCATAGGGCGTTTTAGCGCACGCCCCGCCCACCCTATTTCTAATCTAAGCGATAGCCGCCTCTTTGGTAGATGGGCGCAGTTCCAGCACAATCACTGAGATAATGATGAGGACGCCGCCCAAAAGCTGAACCCATGTCATCTGTTCATTAGGCAGTAACAGTAGCGCCAGAATCACCGTCAGAATCGGCTCGGACGTGCTGAGGATCGACGCCCGCGCCGCACCCAGTCGCGCAATCCCGGCCAGCATCGCAAACGACGGGACGACGGTAGAAATAATCCCCAGCGCAGCCAGACCCGCCCATGCGCTCGGCAAGGTCGGCAGAGTCAGGCCGTGGAACGGCGCGACGGCAATCAGTGCCAACAGCGCCCCGGTGATGCTCCACAGGCTGGTATGAGCGGCGGTCTGTGACTGCCCTTTGAGCAGTCGCCCGCTGATGACCAAGTAAATCGCGTATAAAAAGGCGTTGAACAGGCAAAAAATGATTCCGCCCAACGGAGTCGCCACCGTATCCACCCCAGAGTCGGTGGGGATGGTCAGCAACACGCCAATCAACGTCAACCCCAACGCAATCCACCCGCGCAACGGCAAGCGTTCCCCCAGCATCGCGCTCAAAATGGCGACCATCGCGGGGTAGGTGTAAAGCAAGGCGGTATACAAACTGGCCGGGACGGTTTGCAGCGCGAAGAACGCGCACGCCGCAATACACGCGAACAGCACGCCCATCCCCATTATCTTGACCCGCGAGAAATCGGGCGGCGGCGGGGCGGGGCGCATCAGCTTGACCGCAATCCAGACGGCGGGCGCGGCGAACATGAATCGCCATGTCAGCACATCCAGCGGCTGCAAGGCGGGGTCGGTATAAATCACTTTGGCGAGGATGGGCAGTAGCGCGTAAGCTACTGCGGCGAGGATGATAAACAGGATACCGTCGCGCTGGGTGCGGGTCATAGAAGGGTGCGTACCTGATAGAGGCCGAAATCGGCGAAGCCACGTTTCCGATAGTACACCCGCGTCCCGACAGCCGATATAACCGCCAGAGTCCGGTAGCCCGCGCTTTGCGTCATCTCTACAGCACGTTCAATCAAGGCCGAGCCGAGTCCGGCGTGTTGAGCGCGTCCGCCTGATTCGCCGCCGATTCCGACCACTTGACCATACACATGCACCTCGCGGATGATGGCCGCGCCGTCGAGTTCTGGCGTCAGCGGCGCTAAGGTCGGATCGGGCAGGCTCAGGCGCAGGAATCCGGCAATCGCCCGCTCCGGCGTGATGAACTGCAAGAAGATTTCGCGCCCGACGCCGGTCTCGTATTCGAGGGCATCTAATGTTAGCGAGTCGGCGGCCACCTCGCGGAAGCCAACCTCACGGGCGCGGATGTCCGAATTATGCTGGCCGCGCTGCTTAACTTCTTCCTCGGCCAATTGGCGGAAGTTGGTCAGGCGATTGCCGTCCACGATGTCGGTAGAGGGGATGTCGCGGATGATGCGCGTCAGGCGGTTGTATTCCGGCGTCCGCGCCATACAGTCGGCCAGCAGATGTAGTAGCTCGTCGTGCGTATACGGACTCCACCCGCCGGCCTGATAAATCTGCATCAGTTCGGCGCTCTCAATCAATGAACACGGGTAGAGTTTTAGCTCGTCGGGGCGAAAATCGGGGTCGTCAAACAGGCGGGCATAATCCGCTCGGTCAGAGTCGGGGGTCGCGCCGTACAGATTCGGCATCCAATGGGCATGAATCTTGAATCCGGCGCGGCGCAATAACGCGACGGCGCGGCGGGTGGCGGCCACATCATGCCCGCGCTTATTCATACTCAAAATCCGGTCATCAAGGCTCTGGAATCCGATTTGGACTTTGGTACAGCCCAGTCTTCGGGCGCGTAATACCTCCGCTGCGTCGATATGGTCGGGTCGCGTCTCGACCACCAGCCCGACGCACCGGCACGGCGCGGTTTCGTTGATGAGGTGCGCGGCTTCGAGTTCCGCCCATGTCGCGTACTCATCAACCACGGTGCGTTCGCTGATGGCGGAGTCGAATCGCGCTTGGGCGTCGCGGCTGCGTGCCATCTCATCGGCGTAGATGGTCTGGACGACTAAGTTATAACTGCGCGACAAATCCGCGCCATGAATCATCTGGTCGGTGGTCGATTGACCATCAAAGCGCGAGTCGCGGGTCAACAAATCGCGCACCGCGTCGGACTGGTCGATGCCCGCGCCAAAATCGTGTAGGGCGTCAAATACGCGCCGCACAAACCAAATCTGATAGGTTTCCGGGTAAAACGACCACGTTCCGCCGAGGATAATCACCTCGATTTTGTCAGTGGGATGTCCCATCAACGTGAATTGGCGCAGGCGCGACATCATCTGCAAATATGGGTCGAATCCGTTCTGCTCCGCCCGTTGTGCGCCGGGTTCATCGCTCAGATAACTCTTGGGCATCCGCACATCATTGGGGCAGAACACACACGTTCCGGGACAAGGGAACGGTTTGGTGAGGATGGTCACGGGCGCAACGCCGGAACTCGTCCGCATCGGTTTTAGTTGCAGTCGCCGCATGGCCTCGTCGCTGAGTGGGGGGAGGTCGCCCGTCCCCGCCCAATCGCGGTAGGCGGCAATCAGGTCACTGTGGCGATAGAGTCCGCCGCCGGGTTTGGGGTGGAGGCGCACGACTTTTTGGAAGTCTTTTTCGTTTAGCGCTTGTGGCACAGTGAGGACGGCGCGTAGGATGCCGTGCAGCGGCGCGTGATGTTCTGGTAGGGTGTGGTCAATGTTGGGTTTATGCTTGCGGGTCATGATGGATGCTCACCTCTGTGGGATTTATTGTAGCAGAGGCTAACAGCGCGAAGGATGTGAAATCGGGGATATAATAAACACACATAGTACAGGGGTAATTCTTATGGCGATTAACGTCCAACAGTCGATAGCAATGGATGTGGCGGATTTTCTGGCATCAGAACCGAGTTTGGAAGACTTAGCCAACTATAAAATATCCGCCGAGGTTCAGCATTGTATTGACTCGCTCTTAGATAAGAATAGCGCGGGTGAACTGTCGCCAGAAGAACGACTTGAGTTAGAGGCCGTTTGAATATTCCCCTCACCCTGTTCACCTAGCGTTGAACCGTCCCTCTCCCACAAGGGGCGAGGGACAAAAACGCCGAAAAAGTCCCCCTCGCCACCCTGTGGGAGAGGGGGATTTAG
>DAOTTP010000058.1:0-14093 GCA_034437835.1 Anaerolineae bacterium
AGAAAACAGAAAATCAGAATTATTGAGAGCGGGCGAGACGAAACCCCCCACTGATGTTCGTATAATCCGGGTTGACCCAGAAACGGCACGCAGCGCGGAAGATAACTAAAGTGAAGTACCACGACCCACCCCGAAGGACGCGCATACCGGTGGCGCTCAAGTCCTCACGCCCATCCGCATACGGATAGGCGGTGTACAGACTGCTACACCACTCCCAAACATTGCCGCTCAGGTGCAACGCGCCCACCCAACTCGCGCCGCTGGGCTGGGTCGTCACATCCCACGGCTGGCCGCCGCTATTCCCGCCATACACCACGTTATCCGCGATGAAGTCATTCCCCCACGGGTACTTCAACCCATCCACGCCCCGCGCCGCGTATTCCCATTCGCGCTCGGTTGGCAGACGGCAACCCATCCATTTGGCGAATTTTTGACACTCATTCCAACTCACCCCAACCACCGGCGCGTTCGCCATTTTTGGGTCTTTATACCATTTAAGCGCGTCGCCATCTGCTTCAGGCTCGCTCACCGCCTTCGCTTTGACCGCTACCGTCCACTGTGCGTTGGTCACCGGATACTGCGCGATATAAAACGGTTGATTGAAGGTTTGCTGGCCGCCATCAGCAGCACCATCGTGAGCCTCTTTATCATTCCCCATCTGAAACGTCCCGGTCGGGACGAGGCAAAAGCGCATGTCAGAGATTTTCAGGGTTGAGGAGGTCATGATGTCTGGTTTCCAGTCGGCGTTACGCTTGCCGGTGTTGGCAAATGCGCGGGCGCGGGTCAACGCCTCAACCACAGGTTCTGCAATACTCCCCCTCACCCCTTGCACGGGAGTCTCAATACTCCCCCTCGCCCCTTGCATGGGAGTCTCAATACTCCCCCTCGCCCCTTGTGGGAGAGGGGGCTGGGGGGTGAGGGGTGCGACTCCCTCCAAAAACGCCTTAATCCCGTCTGCCAACCGACGACAGTCACTTTTGAAGTCGGGATTAGGGCGCACTACAGCCCGATTCAACCAACAAATATCGCGGACGGTCTCCGGCAAGTGGGCGGACTTGGGCATGTCTGCGCCCCGTATGGTGACAGGGATAACATGCTTACCCAATTTCAGGGCGCTCTCGACCTCAATCCGCACGAAATCGTTCGGTTCGTCGGCGCGTTCGCCCATCAGTCGCCCCCACTCTGAGCCGATGACGACCAAGACAACATCACACTTGGCGATTTCGGCCTGTAAGTATTTGCGAAAATCCACGCCAAACGGGATGTTATCGACATCCTGAAAGACGTTTCCATCGCCAAAATAGACCGTCATCTGGTCATGAAGGCGGTCTGTGGTCTCTTGGCTGTCGGCACGCCGGTAGCTGATAAAAATTTTCGTCATGGAAACCCGTTCATCCAAGAATCTGTTCTGAAACGGATATTTTACCGCGTTCGTCGGATTTTAACACGGGATGAGATGGCGCTAAGTAGGGCAAACGCATCAAAATTTAGATGAGGGAAGAAAATGGTACTGGCGATGGACGCGCCGTTGCGCGTCCCTACCCTAATCGTCATTTGTAGGGACGACCAACGGGGCGTCCGCCGAAATTTGAGATTTGGTGCGTTTGCCCTGTGGCGCTAGGCGGGGATGGAAAAACATAGGGGCGGAGACATATCCCCGCCCCTATATTCGTATCCCCGTTTAAGGTGTCGGGCTGGGCGTGGCTGTCGGCTGGGTACTGCGTAGCCCCGGCTCACTGATGAAGATGTCGCGGCTATAGCGCGTCGAGCCTTCGACAATCACGTTGGTCTGGTAGTTATACGGCAGGTCGAACACATTCAGGCCGTTGTACTGTTGCAAGATGGGCTTATAGCCGCCGGTCTGGTTGTCATAGATGCTGATGACCGACTCGCAGGTGATTTGCGCGGGTTCGGCGCAGATTTCCAGCGCGACTTGCGCGGTACGGGTGGCCGGGTTATCAAACAGATAGGTCACGCGGATGTTGTTCCACGTCACCAACGTCTTGCCAGTTGGGATGGGGCCAGTCCCCGGAGAGATAGAGGTCGGCTGTGGCGTCCCAGCGTTCAGGATGTCGATAATCGGGCCATTGCCAGTCGGAGTCGGGGTCGGGCCGGGGCCGTTGCACCATCTCGCATCGCAGAAGGTCAGCGGCTTGCGGCCTTCTAGGTTGGGCAGCAGTCGGAAAACTTCCTCCGGCATATTCGTCCACTTCCGGTCAATGAACACCGCAAAATCTTGCCCGGTCACGAACATCATGTCGGACTCTTGGAAGTTGCGATACCACGGGCGGAACTCCATATCATACGGCATTGGCCCCATGTATTGCAGCGCGGTCACATCCAGATAGCTGAACGCGAAACGTGACTTGAACAGCAGTCGGCTGTCCACCGTGCCGCCATCCCCACCCCCCGGTAAGGCAATCACGGGCAGTGATTCAGCGGCCTGTATCGCAACCCCGCGTGCTTGTGAGCATAACACGATGCTATTCCGTTCATCGGATGTCAAATTACCCCGGATGTCCGCGCCCCCCGCCTCAACCAATGTCACGAGCGTTTGAAGCGTGGTATCGCAGCGGCCAAGCGGGTCTGTCCCTTGCCACCCGTTCGGGCGGAGGCCCTCGCCCATGACTTCATCCGCCAATGTCTCGATATTGGCACGCAGTGCGCGAACTGCAACCGCGCCCGATGTGCTGATGGAGATGGCATTCCATCCATTGGGGCGCACGTTCAGACCCAATTGGTTATCGGCCAGCGTATTCACATCTATGGATAAGTCATTGATGAAGGTCGGAGAAGCCGCCTCGCGGTTGCCAATCCACCCCGGCGGGCGGGTCTCAAGGCCGAGTTTCTCATCCGCCAAGCGCTCAAGGTCGCCGCGCAGACCGCCGGTGTTATCGGTCGATTGAATCTGCGTCCCCACCGACGGCAACAGGTCGATATAGATATTGGCCTCAACTTCGATCAACAGGACGGCGCAATAGTCCACCACGGCCTCAATAGAGGTCGGCGTCACGTTGAAGTCTCGCTCTAGCACCAATAGGATGGTTTGCAACGTCCGGTCACATCGATTCCGTCCCGGTGCGCCCAGCCAACCTTCAGGGCGGGTCGCGCCGCCATAATAGAAGGATGCGCTAACTTCTAGGTCATGTCGTATATTGCGCGATACCAGTTCCCGCGTGGGGGATGATGCGCCAAACCAGTCATCAGGGCGGATGCCTTCACCGAACACGGTATTGGCAAGCTGCTCATTATCAAAAAACAGGTCTGCGATAAAATTAGGGGCAGCCGTGCTGGTATTGCTCGTCCATGTGTCGGGCAGAGTCCCAGCAAATACGATACCCGCCAGCAAATCGAGGTCTGCACGCAGATTTTGTTCAAAAACTGTTGTGGGGCTATCCTGTGCGGCGGGCATCGCAAGGGTCAAACCGACCCCCATCAATACCAGCCATACAGTCGCGCCCAGCCGTCTCAGCCAAGCCATATCTCGTCCCTTTCGGTTCATAGGGAATATTATAGCGAATCCGAACAAACTTCACTTGCTTCATACCCGTTTTTGAACGACACTCAGGTTATGAACACAAAACGAACCCTCCCAAGCATACTCTTACTGACCGCCGCCCTGCTTCTTGCTGGGTGTGGCGGTGAGCCGTCGGTCACATCCACCCCAGAATTACCGACTTCAGCGGCCACATTGCTCGCAACAGATGTCGCCACCACCGAACCTAACGCGCTCCCGACGACGGAAGCCACTCAGTTCAGCGTCTTTCCGACGTTGGATGTCCCAGTCTACCCGACCATCGTAGAGACGCCCTTCCCGACCCCAGACCCAGCCGCCGCCCCTGTCCCGACTGAGGAAGTCCTGCCAGCGCCCAGCGGTTTTGATCGCATCGTCCTCATCCGTACCGGCGGCCCTCAATTCGAGGACGGCACAACCGCTGATGAGGTCATCGCCCTCAACCGACAGGACAACGCCATCACCCGTGGTGCGGGGACAGGCACGCTATCCCCTGCCGCCATCGCCACTATCGGCGGGCTGGTCGATGCGTCAAACTTCTTCACGGTAGAAGCGACATTCCTCGGCGCAGTCCCCGCTGAACCGCCGCTGCCATTCCTATACAGCATCACTGTGACGATAGCCGACTACGAGCGTACCATCAACGCCCAAGAAGGCTTTATGTCGCCAGAGATTCAAGCGCTGGTCGGGGCAGTCTTGGTTGAAGGCCAGCGAGTCCCCAAGCCATGAGCCAAAAAGACGATAAAGACCTGATTGAAGTCGAGTTGTTCGGCATGGCGCACGGCGGGAGTGCGATTGGGCGCGGCGGCGGAAAAACCGTCTTTATCCCCTATACCTTGCCGGGTGAGATTGTCAAAGCCCGCGTCACATCAGAACGTGGCCGCGTGTTATTCGCTGAAGGCGTGACGCTCATCGCAGCGTCGTCAGACCGCGTATATCCAGAATGTCCACACTTTGGGCCGGGACGGTGCGGGCGCTGTCAGTGGCAATTTATCGACTATGAAGCACAACTCCTGCTCAAACAAGACGTCTTGACCGACCAATTGGGGCGCGTCGGCGGGTTTGACGATGAGATGCTAGAGGCGGTGGTGCAACCGGTCATCCGCAGCCCTCAGCAATGGGGCTATGCCAGCAGCCTGAGCTTCCTCCCTACCTCAGACGGCCTCGCCCTACCCTCCACCATCGCCGGTAAATCACAAGTCGTAGAGGTCTGCCATATCCTTCACCCCGACTTGCTGCCGATTTTCGACCAATTCACGCTGGAAGATGCCCGCATCCAACGGGTGAAGCTAGCACGCGGCACAGATAACCAGACCATGTTGATTTTGACCGTGGCCGATGAGGAGGACGCACCCGAATTGGAAGTCGATTTCCCGTTCAGCGTGAATCTGGTCTTACCAGATAACACCCCCATCAACCTGATTGGCGACCTATACCTGACATTGGACATCAACGGTCAAGCATGGCGCGTCAACGCTGGGAGCTATATCCGGTCTAATTATGACCAAATCTCCGCGCTGATGGAATTAGTCCGAAACGCGCTGGCCTTACAAGGCGGCGAAACCGTGATTGACCTGTTCGGCGGCGTCGGATTTTTCAGCGCGATAGCGGCGCGGCGTGCTGCTCATGTCACGCTGGTAGACAGTCATGCCCCGGCCATCGCGGACGCGCTGTACAACCTCCGAGGGTTTGACAATGTGACGGTTTTACATGAGACGGCTGAGAAAGCGCTCATCGAATGGGATGGCGCACTTGACCGCGTAATCCTAGACCCGCCTCCAGACGGCCTCAGCCTGACCATCATTGATGAGTTGGCCGCGCTCAAGCCGGGGCGAATCGTCTACCTCAGCAGTGACCCAGCGACCCTCGCCCGTGACGCGCAACGCCTAACACGTCAAGGCTACCGCCTGATTAGCGTTCAGCCGATTGACCTGTCGCCGCAGACCTATTACATCGACACAGTAGCCGTCTTGGAATTGGCGTCGTCATAACCGGAATTGCAGCATCGTCGAGCCGATGGTGATGACATCCCCGTCGGCTAACATTTTGCCCTTTTCGTTCACGCGCACATTGTTGACCAACGTCCCGTTAGAACTGCCGAGGTCATACGCGACCCACGCATTATCAACCTTGTGCAATCGCGAATGTGGGCGGCTGACCGAGGCATCCTGAATCCCGATTTCCCAACTGTGATTCTGGGTCGCCCGCCCGATGCGGATGTCGTGCATCCCTAATGGCACAGTGATGTCTTTCTGCGGCCCGCTCAAAAACAGCAGATGCGGCGTCCCAATGGATGTCGGCGTATTGGCCGGATTAACCGGCAGTTCGCTGAGTGGCTGCGGTTGTGTGGGATTCTCTTCATCAGACAGGGTGGCGGTGAACAGAATTTCTGGCCCAAACAAGCGGATTCTATCCCCAGACATGAGCGGAAACGGGCCACTGAGCATCTCATCATTCAGGAATGTTCCGTTGGAACTGCCGAGGTCAGTCACCACGAACATCCCATCAGTATAGGATATTGAGGCGTGCTGGCGCGAGACGGTCACATGCGGGACGCTGATTTCATTGGCGGCGGCGCGGCCAATCGTCACCTGTGAGCCTTCCGAGAGGTCATACGACATCGGGGCATTGGTTTCTGGGTGTGTCCATGTCAAACGGGCTATAGCCATAGTCGGTGAGCAATCGTTGATCTACCGGGTCGGAAATTTTCTTTCCTGATTTTCACTATTTTAGATTAGAATCGCAACTGTTCTACAACAATAAATTGGAATACCGTTAGTTAATCACCCAAAGAGAGGTTATGCGATGGGCGCAAAACCCCAACCCCCAACCTTAGCTGAGATTGTATACCATTATCTGGGATTATTCCGGCGAAGCACTCGTGAGGTCGAGTTCGAGCGCGCCGAAAAACAGTTCGTCCAAGCGGTGCAACGCGCCCAGACCGCCGCTGAAATCCGCGACGCGCTGGCGTTGGACATTCGCTCCCGCCAACTGCCCGTGCAGATGAAAAGCCCAGCCTATGAGCGCCTGTTGAGCCTATCAGGGCGCACCCCCGCCCTCTTGCGGGAATACGCCCAAGAGATGTATGATTTCGGCCCCGACTTCAAGCATTACGCCGATGACTTGTGGGAAGAGGCCAAACACATCGACGGCAAGGCATAATCCTCTACACTGCCACGCCATTCCTATCAAATTACAACAAAAATCCCCCTATCCGGTCTGGACAGGGGGATTACCATGCGAGGGTTAGCGGACGTTCAGCGCTACCAGCGTCACAGCGTCGGTCAGGTTGACCGCCAAAATCGGGAACAGACCCAAGACCACCACGCCCGCGAACGAGGCGTAAACTGCCCAGTTCACATACGGGGTCGCGCCTTCGGCGGGGTCGCCCGCGCCGTCTGTCAGGTACATATTGACGACCACGCGCATATAGTAGAACGCGCTCACGACGCTGGTTAAAACGCCGATGATTGCCAGCGGGAACAAATTTGCGCTGATGGCCGATTGAAAGATGAACCATTTGCCGGTGAAGCCTGCTGTCAGGGGGATACCCGTCAGACTGAGCATGAACACCGCCATCATCGCCGCCAGAATCGGCTTGCTGCGGGCAAGGCCAATCAGGTTGGAGAGTTCGATGCCGCTACCGTCGTTTTTCTCAATCGCCAGCACCACCGCGAATGCGCCGATGTTGGTGAAGGCATACGACAGCAGATAGACCAGTGCCGCCTTTGCAGCCGCGTCAGATTGAAGTGGATTGCCAGCCGCCGCCACCGCCATCAGGATATACCCAGCGTGTGCGATGGAGGAATACGCCAGCATCCGCTTGAGGTTGCTCTGGCTGACGGCGACAAAGTTACCGACAATCATGGTCAGCGCCGCGATAATCATCACGGTATTCTGCCAAACAGGGTCGGGCGATTGCCCAGCGGCCAGTGCGGGCAGCGCCGTGACCAGCACGCGCAACAGCGCCGCGAAACCGCCGATTTTAGCGCCGACGCTCATGAAGGCTGTGACCGGGGTCGGTGCGCCTTCATACACATCCGGCGTCCACATGTGGAACGGCACAACGGCTACTTTGAAGCCCAACGCCACGATAATCAGACCAGCGCCAACCAATAGATAGGCCAGCGATGCGCCACCGGTGCTGGTGATTCCCGCTACTGCCGTGAAAATCTCCGGCAAGTTGGTCGTCCCAGTTGCGCCGTAGATGAGCGCCGCGCCATATACGAAGAACGCGCTGGAGAACGCGCCGAGGATGAAATACTTCATACCCGCTTCTTCGCTCTTGGCGTTATTGCTGCGAAAGGCTGCCATCACGTACAACGGGATGGACAGCAATTCCAGCGCAATGAACACCACAATCAGGTCATTGGCCGAGGCCATGAACATCACGCCGGAAGTCGAGAGCAGCAACAGCGACCAAAATTCGCCACGGGCGATGCCGGTGCGACGCATATAGTCGATGCCGAGCAGGACGGTCAGCGCGGTAGAAATCAGGACGATCATGTTCATAAAACTGCTGAACGGGTCAGCCACGAACATATCAGCCAGCGCGTAAGACTGGTTTTTGAAGTTCGCCAGTGTCAGCACAAAGCTGATGCCGACGCCGGCCAGTGCCAGCCATGCGGTCAGGTGACGACGTTCCTTCGGCAGAAAAATATCCACCATCAGCAGGAAAATCGTCCCCACAGCCAACAGCACGGCGGGCAGCGTTGCGCCGATATTGAGTTCGGAAAGCGTTGGGGTTGTCATGTCCCCCCCTACTTCAACATTGCGGTGATTTGCGGGGCGAAGTGGGCGACGCCATCAATAATCGACTTGGTTGATGCATCCACCATGTGAAACCACATCGAGGGCTGGACGCCAATCCAGAAAATCAGGACGACCACTGTCACCAAGACGGTGATTTCCGACCATGCCATCGGGTGCAGGTGCTTGTTTTCTTCCTTGTCCAACTCACCGAGGAAGACCTTCTGGAACATATACAGCATGTAGATGGCCGCCAAGATGACGCCCAACGTGCTGAACAGCGCGAAGGTGAAGCCTAAGGTCTGGCTGCCGAACGTGCCGAGCAAGATGGTGAACTCGCCAACAAACCCGTTCAGGCCGGGCAGACCCATACTGCTCAGGGTGATAATCAGGCTGAGTGCGCCGAAGAACGGCAGCGCCTTCCAGATACCGCCATAGGCGTTGATGTCCTTGGTGTGGCGGCGCTCATACAGCATACCGACCAGCAAGAACAAACCGCCTGTGCTGATGCCGTGGTTGACCATCTGGAGGACAGCGCCCTGCATACCCGCCGCGTTCAGCGAGAAAATGCCGATGACGACGAAACCCATGTGGCTTACCGACGAATACGCGACCAATTTCTTAATGTCTTTTTGCGCGTAGCTGACCCACGCGCCATAGATGATTCCGATAACGCCGAGCGTCCCGACAAACGGCGCCCACGCCACCGACGCCTCTGGGAACATCGGCAAGCAGAACCGGATGATGCCATACGTACCCATCTTGAGCAGCACACCGGCCAGAATGACCGAGCCTGCTGTCGGCGCTTGGACGTGTGCGTCCGGCAACCAACTGTGGAACGGGAAGATCGGGACTTTAATCGCAAACGCGATTAGGAAGCCGAGGAAGAGGAACGATTGCGTACTAAACAGTCCGTCGAACGGCAATACCAACGCGCCAGACTGAATCTGTGCGACGATTTCCGGCACGGCGAAGGTCTGTGCATTGCCGCCGACATATAGGACTGCCAACAGCATCAAAATCGAACCGGCCATCGTGTATAGGAAGAACTTGACGGCTGCATAGACGCGGTTGTCGCCGCCCCAGATACCGACCAAGAAATACATCGGGACGAGCGTGACTTCCCAGAAGATGTAGAAAATCACGAGGTCTTGCGCGACGAACACGCCCATCATCGCCCATTCGAGCAGCAGCATGAACATGTAGTACAGCTTTTCGCGCCCACGTTCCTCGAAGATGTGGCTGGTGAATGAACTCAACACCGCCAAAATCATGATGAAAGTGGTCAACAGCAGCAGGATGAGCGAGAGGCCGTCCATGCCGACGTAATAGCTCACTCCAAAGGTCGGCAGCCAATCATTACGCTGTACGAATTGGAGACCGGGGTTGGCGGGGTCATGCAATGACCATAACACCAACGTCATGAGGAAGGTCGCAATGCTGAAACCCAGCGTTGTCCAGCGAATCGCATTGCGCTGCTTTTCCTCGTTCAAGAACATCAGGATGGTCAGCCCTACCATCGGTAGGAACAGAGTCACCGTCAGGAGCGAAAGTCCACTCATTTCCATCGTTACCCTCACTTAGCCCCGAAGAACGGGCAGCAGCATCAATACAATCACAGCGACCACGCCAACCAACAGCGCCACCGCATATACACGTACATAACCCGTCTGGGCGCGGCGCAACAGGCCACTAAACCACTTGACCAGACGACCAACCCCGTTCACCGTGCCGTCAATCAACCCTTGATCGACAGGCTCACTCAACAGTTTGGCCGCGCCATTAAAACCTCTGGTAATCACGCTGTCATGGACATAATCGTGCCAGAAATTCCAGTCGATGTCGGCCAGCAGTTGCGAGATGCGCTGGAACGGCCCAATGAACAGCCGCTGATACGTCTCATCCCAATACATGCGCGCATTCGCCAGCGCCCAGAACGGGCCGGTAGCTGCGTTCGCTTGCAACGGGTCTCTACCGTCATTGGTCAGAGCCTTGTTGCCGCCATAAATGCGGTTCGCCAGAAAAATCGCGGCGAAACCCAAAACGGTTGCAATCAACGCGACCAAACCATTAAACTCGCCGGCATGAGCGTGTAAAACGCTATATTCCAGCCAGTTGGTCAGGGTATGCAGGCCAAACACGCCATCCAAGCCCAACGAGAAGAAGCCAATCCCAGATGGGATGTTGATGAAGCCGATGAACACGCTGAATACCGCGAGGATAATCAGTGGGACGGTCATCTGCCAGACGCTCTCCGGCGCGTGCTTAGCGGCCTCGTGACGAGCTTCACCGTGGAAGACCATCTCGATTTGACGCCACATATAGAAGGCAGTCATGAAAGCCGCTGCAATCAACAGCGCAAAAGCGATATAGCCGCCGATTTTGCCGTCGAACACACCAGCAAACCATGAATCCGCGAGGATTTCGTCTTTGCTCCAGAACCCAGCAAACGGGAATATACCGGCCAGCGCCAGCGTCCCAATCAGATAGGTGACATAGGTAATCGGCATCTTAGAGCGCAAGCCGCCCATGTTCCGCATATCTTGCGGGTCGAATTTCTCTTCGACAGCGTGCGCGGCTGTATGTTTGTCGTCGTGGCCGTGCTTATCATCATGCCCATGCGAATCATGGCCGTGGTCATCATGCCCACCGTGGTCATCATGCCCACCGTGGTCATCATGACCGTGCAGATGATGATGGCCGTGTTCCATGCCGTGAATGACCGAGCCACTACCGAGGAACAACAGCGCCTTAAAGAAGGCGTGCGTCATCATGTGGAAGATGGCCGCGCCATACGCGCCAATGCCGACGGCAGCGACCATGAAGCCGAGTTGTGAGACGGTGGAGTACGCCAGCACGCGCTTGATGTCCCACTGCCCCATGGCAATGAAACCAGCGACCAACGCCGTCGTGCCGCCGATAATCGTCACGACCAGCGAGGCTTCCGGCGCGTTATAGAAGAATGTGTTGGAGCGCACCATCATGTACACGCCCGCCGTGACCATCGTGGCGGCGTGGATGAGCGCAGAAACCGGCGTCGGGCCAGCCATCGCGTCCGGTAGCCAGACGAACAACGGGATTTGAGCGCTCTTGCCCGCCGCGCCCAACAGCATGAACAGCACAATCAGCGTGATAACCGTCTGAATATCCGCCGTCCACGGCCCAATAACAACCGTGCGGCTGATTTGTGTGCCGTCTCCGGCGTCGAGTGTTTCACCGTCTGCGAGGTGAATACGGGCTTCGGCCTTGCCGAAAATCCCAAGCTCGTTATAGGTCAGGTGTGCATTATCGACATATTCTGGCTCAGTCGCGGCCATGACTTCTTCGCCGTGCGATTCAGTCGCGGCCATGACTTCCTCGCCGTGACCTTCGCCCTCGGCAGCGGTGGTTTCTTCGCCGTGAGCTTCACCTTCGGCGGGAACAGCTTCTTCACCGTGGCTTTCGCCCTCGGCGGTAGTTGCCTCTTCCGCGTGAGACGCTTCGCCCTCATGGACAAGATGCCCGTAATGCGCGGGGTTGGCAACTTCACCCGGCTTAAAGAAGTCCAGCGAACCGAACGTCCAGAAGGTCAGGAATAGCGCCAGCAACACGCCAAAGTCGCCGACACGATTGGCGATGAACGCCTTACGCGCAGCATTGGAATTCTTGATGCCTTCACCGTTGGGCTTGTCCCACCAGAAGCCGATGAGCAGGTAGGAGCAGACGCCCACGCCTTCCCAGCCGACGAACATCATCAGCAAGTTGTTGCCGCTGACGAGGATGAGCATGAACGCCAAGAACATATTCAGGTAGGCGAAAAAGCGGCTGAAGCGCTTATCGCCGTGCATATACCCGGCGGCATAGATGTGGATGAGCGTCCCGACAAACGTGACGAACATCATCATTGTCACGCTGAGGGTGTCAATCCGCTGCTGCCACGGGATTTCGAGGCCAACCGACGGGATGCGAATCCACCCGTCCAACAACGGCGGGTTGACGATGGCAGGCTGATAGAAATTGCCGGTCAGGTAGGTCAATAGCCCCAGCGCGACGAAGAACGTTGCGCCAGCTGCTACTGAACCGATGATGGCGGACGCACGCTCATTGAGCTTGGGTCCCCAAACAAAGTTGATGAATGCGCCGACTGCCGGAAATAAGATGAGCAGTGGCGCGATGAGCGCGAGGTTTTGCATCGGCCCTTACCCTTCCATCGTGTGCAGTTCGTCAATGTTGATGCTCTGCTTGGTGCGGAAAATCGCCACAATCAGCGCCAGACCTACCGCGACTTCGGCGGCGGCCACCGTCATGACGAAGAATGTGAACAGTTGACCGTCCACCCCTTGCCACTGACGGCTGAACGCTACCAGCGCGAGATTGGCCGCGTTGAGCATCAACTCGACGGACATAAAGACGATGATCGCGTTGCGGCGCAAGAGTACCCCCAGCGTCCCAATTGCGAACAGAACCATGCTTAGAATAACGTAGGCTTCGGTTTGAACCATGATTGTCTTCCCCTGTGCAGGCGCGGCTAATCGCCCGCCGGTTGCTCGGCGTGTTCGGGCAACTGCGGCGCACTGTCGTTCAAATCTGTGCCGGTCTGACTGGTGATGACGCTGGTCAGTGGGCGTGCCACTTTGCGGCGTGTCTCACGGCTGGGCTTGGGTACGTGGTCGCCACGGTAGGTAATCACAATCACCCCGACCATTGAGGCCAGCAGCAGTAGCGCAACCAACTGGAACGGCAACAGGTAATCCGTGAACAGCGTCCGACCTACCCGTATCGGTGAGCCGAACCCTTCGACCACTACCGGATCAAAACGGGTTGCCAATGGGCGCGTGCTGCCGTCCGGCAAGCGTTCGGCGCTCAAGATAATGAGCGTGTTGTCGCCGTAACGCAGTTCCGGCAGGAATTTGCTCACCCGTAGCACAACGTTATTCAGTAAATCCTGATCCGAGGCGACTTCCACCGTAGCCGGTGTTTCACCCGCGACGACAGGTCTGGTAACGTCTAGGCCACCGGGCAGAAATACGATCCAGTTCGGGAAGTCTGCCGGATACACCAACGGCTCTGTGTACGTCCCAAACGGCACATCATCCGCCCCAACCGGCAAAACACGCCGTTCGAGGGAGAGTTCGCCCTTTAGGTCGCCCAATGCCACAGCAGGCAACGGCGCGTAGGCGTTGAACACGGTCAGCCCAGATACATCGCTTTGCGGCACGGCATAGAAGCTGATGGCCTCATCCCCAGCCAACACCACGGTCTGGACGCTATTGCTCGCCAGTTCCAACGTGGTCGTCACGAGGTCAGCGCCGTCAGCGGCCTCGCGCAGGCTGATGACAGCCGCCCCCGATGTGACGGACAGCATATCGCTCACATCACCGTAGGCAAAACTCTCGTCGGCCACTTCACCGTTGACCAACAGCACAAACACGCGGTCAGTAGGCAAATCACTTACCACCGGTTCGCTTGCAGCCGAAACAGCGGCGGGCAGTGCGGCGGCGTGAACAAAGCGCACCTGTGCATCAACAGCAGGCGGCGCTTGCGTGTCGATTTTTCCGCTGGTGAGCGCCCAACCCACCGAAATTATGAAAATCACGGCCAGACCTATCGCAACAGGAGCCATCCAACGGAAGCGGCGCAAATGTGCGCCCGCCCCTGTTTTTTCCGCCCCTAAAAGCATGATGACGAATAGGAATAAAACCATGATAGCGCCCGCGTATACGGCGATTTGTACCATCGCCAAAAACGGGGCTTCGAGCATCAGGTATAGGAAAGCCACACCCATGAAATTGATGATCAGAAATAACGCGCTGTGAACCGCGTTGTCGCTCATTAACATCAGGGCGGCGGT
>DAOTTP010000059.1:0-15359 GCA_034437835.1 Anaerolineae bacterium
CGCCCACGCCAAATCATCCTCACCACGCATAATCCGACCTTTCTGAACTATTTCAAGCCGGAGGAAGTCCGCGTGGTTGAACGCGGTGAGGATGGTTATACCACGGTCAGTCACGTCCCAGATTTCGTCAAAGAAAATTGGTTGGATGAATATGCCCTCGGCGAAGTCTGGCTGACTAATCTGTTTGGGGGGACAAATTCTTGAGCGGCATAATTTACCTGATTGTCGAAGACGCAACCGATTGCGAGTTGATTAGAGCGATTTTGAGCGCCAAAAAAATTTCCGTCCAAGTCAAACCCATTATCTCCCCCGGAAAAACAGGTGGGATTAGTCGGCTATCCAGCAAAATAGACGACCTCATTCGAGATGCGAAAACGCGCCTCAAAGAGCATGATTGCATCGCCGTGTTATATGACGCCGACCAACATACTGACCCGAATCAAACGCACCAGAAGAAAATTGTCGAGTCCTGCAAGCAGCATAAAATTAAGCATATCCCCGCGCAAGATGAGGTTGAAGCATGGGTATTGGCGGATAGCGGCGTGTGTAAATGGCTCAACCAGAAACAGAAAAACTGGGATGAGGCACGTAAACCCAAAGATACGCTCGATACTTGGCTGAAAAACAACCGCAAGCCATCTTATTATTCCGGTGGTCGACAAGATGTGCTTAAAAATCTCGTGGGTGATGGCGACAAATACAGCGACTCAATGCGTGCGGCGCTCAAGTTACTAGAGGGCGCGGCGTGTCTTAAATGACCCTCCCCGCAGCATTATGGGCGGCGCGGATGGGTTCTGGTAGACGATAGCGCGTCGTACAAGCCAAGACCAATTTCAGCGCGGAATCGAGGTCAATCAGGTGGCCGGATGACACATAGACCGGCTTAACGTTTGTGCGCGTCCGTAGCACCACGCCCAACACCTCTCCTTTGACCGTCAGCGGCGACCACGAACCGGCCTCGACGCCGGGTTCGGCATAATCCCCCAACAGATGCGACTTCCCCACCCCCACCGTTGGCCGATTCAGCCATAATCCCATGTGACTGGCAACCCCTATCCGGCGCTGATGAATACGCCCCATCCCGTCAAACAGATAAACATCCGGCTGCGCTTGCAGTTGGGCGTGGGCGGCCAGAATCGCTTCGCCCTCGCGGAACGTGAGCAACCCCGGAACATACGGAAACGGCGTCGGGATGTGCGCGGTAACGGTTTCAAGCACCTGTAAATCGGGGAATGACAACGCGACCACCGCCGCCGTCGAGATATTATCCCGCACGCTGACATCCACCCCCGCGACGATTTTTACGCGGCTGAGGTCAAGCGGCGGGGTATGGTCAAGTTGGGCGGCCAATCGGTGTTGGAGCGCGACGGCCTCGGTGGGCGTGATATTCCATGTGTGCATTGGGGTGAATCTCCGTGTCGGGATTAGCGCGTTTTTAGGGGAGGAGGACGCCCCATGGGGTGTCCGTACAAGGAAGAATAATCGTCAGGAACAAAACGAGATGGTAGAACGTTTATGTGTGTAATATAAATGGAAACACAAAAGGACACACCACCCATGAGGACGATATTGCTGTTATGGTTTGTTTCTTTGCTGACTCTTTCCGCGCCGTTGACCGCGCAAGACATCCCCGCCACTCCCATCACGCTTTCCAATGTTGAACAAGTTAAGCCGCTACTGCGCTTGGGGCGCGGACAGCCAACTCTCACCCAATTCTCGGCAGATGGGATGCGTTTGGTCGTCGGTTCAACCGTGGGCGTCTGGGTTTATGATGTGACCGACCTTGACGCCGAGCCGCAGTATTTTTCTATGGATATATCGGCCACCGCCCTAGCCTTCAGCCCGACTGGCGGATTATTGGCCGTCGGCGCGGGAGACGGGACGGGGCGCGTCTATGATTTGACCAGCGGCCAGCAGTTGGATTATGTCATCGCTGGCCCTGTGCCAGAACGCGGCGCGATGGCGAATTTCAACGTGCCAGCCAGAGGTGTCCGATTCTCAACCACGCCGGGGATGGGTCATAAAAATGACGGTAGCGGCGCGGTGAGTAGCACCGGCGTCACCGATTCCGACGGCACAGTGCTGTATCTGGACATCCTCATGGGCGGCGGGGCGATTGAGGCCGAAGAATCACATGCAAACGGCTTGACCGCGCAGATTATTGACCATGAAGTCCATATCTCAGATGGCATCGGCGACCACACTCTGACCGGATTCACCCCGCGCATTGGATTTGCCACGATGAACTCCGATACGATTTCGACGTGGGTGGGCGATGCCGTCAGCCTGCCGGAAAATGCCCTCATGACGATGGGCGGCGATAGTCTGATGGTCTGGGATGTCGATACCGGCGCGGTGATTCATGAGTCGGCGGTTGAAGCGATTCCCGATGAACTTTTAATCGCCCGATGGGAAGGCGGCGTGGCACAATTAGACTCGGTTAGCGCCATCCGTGTGACTGAGGGTGATTCTGAGCCGTTCACGTTGACGAATAATGCCCGCGTCACGTCGCTGGCCTTCCGCCCCGATGGGATGTTCTTGGCGGCAGGAGAATACAACAGCACTCTGACGCTGTGGGATATGGCGACTCGGGAGGTGTTCACATCCCAATACGCCCATTTTGGCGCGGTGATGACGCTAGATTGGTCGCCGGACGGGACGATTTTGTATTCTGGCGGTGAGGAAAACCGCGTTTTCGCATGGGAACTCACCGAAGATAAAGAATTTCCGTTGAAGTCAGCCGCATTTATCGGCAGCCACGCTGCACCAGTGATTGAGCTATGGGCGCTAGACGATGGGGCGCGGCTGGTCAGCGTCAGCATGGACGGAACGGTGATTGTGTGGGGGATTCCCTAAAACGGACGGCAAAAAAGCTATCCCTACATCAGCGCCATACCATTGGATTTTTGGTCTGACGGCGTAGCGCGGTATGCTTGTGGTAGGATATTTGTTTAGAATCAGGGGAAATAATGTTAAACCCACAACGCACGATTGATGAACTAAAGCAACTCCGCGCCCTGACCGGTGATGCCGACGGCGCACAGCGCGTGGCGTGGACGGAAACATGGCACAAGGCGCGGACATGGTATCTGGCGAAGTTGGCGGAATTACCGGTCACGGTTGAGACCGATACGGCGGGCAATATCTGGGCGACATTGCGCGGCGAGTCTGATAAAGAAGTCCTGATGGGCGGCCACATCGACAGCGTGCCGAACGGCGGCTGGCTGGACGGTTGCCTGAACGTCCTAGCGGGCTTAGAGGTGCTGCGGCATATCGTTGAGCAGGGGACGCCGCCGGTCACGGTGCGCTTGGTCGATTGGGCAGATGAAGAAGGCGCACGTTTCGGGCGTAGCTTGTTCGGCAGTAGCGCCGCGTCCGGCACGATGATTCCCGACGAGTTACGCGCCTTGAAGGACAAAGACGGTATCACTTTGCCGGAAGCGCTGGCGAAATTCAACGTCAATCTGGATACGGCATTGGGCGCACACGCGCAATTGGCGAACGCCAAAGCCTATCTGGAACTGCACATCGAACAAGGCCCTGTTTTGCTTGACCGCGATGAAGCGTTGGGCGTGGTGATTGGCACGTTCGGCGTAGAGCGTCACAGCATCCGCTTCATCGGGCAGGCCGCGCACTCTGGCTCAACCCCGATGGACAAGCGGCGTGATGCGTTGGGCGCGGCGGCCAAATTTCACCTCGCCATCCGTGAGATTGCCGTCCGGCACGGCGGCGTCTGCACCTGTGGCAGCGTCAAAACCTTGCCGGGGATTGTCACGTCGGTGGTGGCGCAGTGCGACATCACCCTAGACCAGCGCCACATGCAGGCCGACCATTTGGCCGCGATGCTGCAAGAGGCCAAAGTCGCCAGTGAATTGTTCGCTGAAGAAGAAAAATGTGGCGTCGAATGGACGCGCCTGTGGCAGATTCACCCCATCCCGTTCAATCCGACTCTGCTGGATTTTTGTGAGGAAGCGGTGCGTGATGTGACCGGCACGGCTCACCGGCTACCGAGTGGGCCGCTACACGACGCCGCAGAAGTCGCCCGTGCGGGCGTCCCGACGGTCATGATGTTCACGCAGAGCCTACACGGGATTTCGCATAACAAAATCGAGGACACCAAAGAGGAGCATATCGCCATGAGCGTGCGCGCCTTTGACCAACTCGCGCACAAGACCTTCGCGTGGGTGCAAAAGGGTAGTGATGAGTCCTGAGTCCCAAGTCCTGAGATAAAAACCGAGGCTCAAGTTTAAATTGAGTGTTGTAGGGACGGCATTCTTGCCGTCCGTTTTCGGGACAAGTGGCGGACGCCCAGAAGGGCGTCCCTACGGTCTGAATATGAGATAAAAACAAAGGTGCAAGGTACAAGGTGTTAGGGGATGCCCTCACCTTGTGCCTTGCACCTTTCTACTTGAACTTTTTCCCGTGCGCCTGCTTTTAACTCAGGACTAGGGACTCGCCCTTAACGGCGTTGGGGTTGGCCGATACCGAAGATTTGCGGCGGGAGGTTGATGCCCGCATCTTCCATGCGCTCCATGAATTTCGGACGGATGCCCGTCGGACGGATGCGCCCGATAATCTTGCCGCCTTCAAAGCCGATTTGCTCAAACTCGAAGATGTCGGACATGGTAATCATATCGCCTTCCATGCCTTGAATCTCGGTGATGTGGGTGATTTTGCGGCTGCCGTCGCGCATACGCGCTTGCTGCACCACAAAGTCCACAGCACCCGCGATTTGCTCACGGATGGCGCGTACTGGCAAGTCCATACCAGCCATCAAGCACATGACTTCCAGACGGGCTACGCTGTCACGCGGGGTATTGGCGTGCAGCGTGGTCAGTGAGCCGTCATGGCCGGTGTTCATAGCCTGAAGCATGTCTAGCGCCTCACCAGAACGGCACTCCCCGACCACGATACGCTCAGGGCGCATACGCAAGCAGTTGACCACCAAGTCTTGGATGGTGACCGCGCCTGAGCCTTCGATGTTGGCTGGGCGGGTTTCTAACGTGATGACGTGTTCTTGTTGGAGTTGGAGTTCTGCCGCGTTCTCAACCGTGATGATGCGCTCATGGTTGGGGATGAAGCTCGACAGCACGTTGAGTAAGGTTGTCTTGCCCGAACCCGTGCCGCCGCTGACGACGCCGTTTAGCGCCGCGATGATGCAGCCACGCAAAAATTCAGCGATTTCCGGCGTCATCGAACCAAAGCGAATCAGGTCATGGTGGGTCAGCGGGGTCTTGCTGAATTTACGGATGGTGATGGTCGGGCCGCACAGCGCAATCGGGCGGATGACGACGTTCACACGGCTACCATCCGGCAGACGGGCGTCTACCATCGGCGAGGATTCGTCAACACGACGACCTAGCGGCGCAACGATGCGGTCAATGATGCGGAGTACGTGGTCATCATCGTCAAACGCGACTTGGGCGCGGGTGATTTGGCCTTTGCGCTCAACGAAAACGTTCTTGGGGCCATTGACCATGACCTCGGAGATGGTGTCATCATCCAAGAGGATCTGCATCGGGCCGAAGCCGAGGATGTCGGCCACAATCGCCTCGAACAAGCGCTGGCGCTCGGTACGACTGAGAACCATGCTCTCCTCGGCCAAAATGGTGTTGAAAAGCTCCTCAATGGCGGTGCGGATTTCGCTCTTACGCGCACCTTCCAATTGATCCATCTCGGCCAGCAACTTGTTCTGGACGCGCTGCTTAAATTCGGCGTGCGGGTTGCCGCCTTTTGTCTGAGCCGCGCCAGCCGCGTCGTTAGCGCGTGAGGCGGCGGCGGAGACGGATACTTTTTGCGGCTGGTTGTTGACTGACCCACCGCCGGTAGTTTGACCCGTCGGGCGTGGGGCATTGCCCTGTCCGCCAGCCGGAGGGGTTTGGCCGCCCTGCTGGGGGGTACTACCGGGTTTGAGACGTTCTAATAGGGACATCTTTTGATCTCCTCACAACTCACGCCGAAGAATTATCCACGGCGCATCGAACCTGCTGGGGGAATTAGCGCCGGAACAGACCACCGGGCTTCTTTTCTTTTTCGGGCTGCGCGACCTTCACTATCGGCAGACCTCCCTCCTCCTCCTCATCTGCCAGCACATCGGTCAGGGCTTTGGCGAGATCGGCATACTGTTTGAGGGGCGGCTTGGTGCGGTCACGCTCGGCGACAGTGATGGGGACGCCGCGTAGGGTCGAAGCCATCAGGACGCGCTCATCAACCACTGGGATTTCAATCCCGATGGGGCGCTTGAGGAAGGACTGGATGCGGTCAGACGGCAATGACGAATTCTTGCGGTCACGCTCGGCATAGACCTTGTTCAGCACCACTGTGACTTTATCGGCGGGATAGCCCAGCTTGTCAAACAAGTCAATCACGAAGCGGGCGTTCTTGACTGAGGGCAGCGACGGGGTTGTGACCAGCACAATTTGGTCGGCGATATCGAACAAGCCAATCGCCACATCATCGAAGGCGTTGGCGGTATCGACCACGATATAGTCATAATTCTTGCGGACTTTATCAATGATCTGTGCGTAGACACCGGGGCGATTTTTAATGATCACTTCCGCCAGTTCGGGCCGGTTGGGACCGACCAAAACCTTGAGGCCGCTGCCGTGCGTCGAGATGATATTGTCGAAGTGTTCCGGGTCGAGGTCGTCTGCATCCGGCAAGAGTTCAATAATGGTGGCTTGTGCCTTGATGTCGAGGAAGGTTGCCACGTCACCGAACTGGAGGTCGGCATCGGCCATCAACACGCGGATACCCTTGTTCATCAACAGCGTGGCGATGCTGGTCGAGATGGTGGTGACGCCTGCGCCACCCTGCGGACTATAGACCACAATCACACGCCCCGGACGCTCTCCCTGAGCGCTTTCCAGCTTGGCGGCCTGTTTCATGGCTTGGTCTGGTGTGGCGAATTGTGCCATCTGATATTGCTTGCGGATGGCTTCATGGTTGCGGTAGACGGATCGGATGGTATTGGTCAGGTCGTCGATATTGACCGGCTTGGCGATGAAGTCGCGCGCACCCGCGCCCATTGCGCGGCGCATATAATCAATCTCGTCTTGTACGGACATGATGATGACGGCGCACTGTGGCACGGTTTTTGAGATGAGCGCGGTGGCCTGCAAGCCGTCCATATCCGGCATGTTGATATCCATAATGATGATATCAGGCTTGAGTTCTTTGGCCATCTCAACGCCTTCGCGCCCGTTGCCCGCCCCGCCGACTACTTTCATGTCCGCTTCAAAGGCCAACAATTTTTTGATGTTTTCTCGCGTTTCGGGGATGTCATCAACCAACAAAATCGTAATTTGTTGGGGTTTGCTATCTCCACCGGCTGCGGGTTTGGCTCCAGACATTCAGCACTTGCTCCTGCAATCCCGTCTGCATATATTACAGAACGTTTGACATAAATAAATTGTACTCGCAAATCCTACACAAGGTGTCATGAGAAAAACAAACCGCCGAGGACGTTTGGCGCTCCCCGGCGGCCCGTTTTACAGAACCGCGCTCTTGGCGGTCTTGGGCTTACTCATTCAGCCCAATGGCTGTTGTGTTTAGCAATTGGCGAAGGCTGGAGAGCGACCCCTCAAGGCCATACGGCAATTTGCGCGGCACAGTGACACGGTAGGCATTCATGATGTAGTCGAGGTCAACCTGTTGCACCGTTGCGAGGCCAGTTTCGTTGGCGGGGCGAAGCAGGAAGTTAATCGGAACCCCGGTCTGGATGAAGTAGGTCAGAACCAGTGCTTCTTGCGGCGAGACCGCCAATGACATATAGGTCGGCTTAGGTGGGGCTGCTGGCGTGCCAGTTCCGCTTGAAGGAGCTGCCGCCGCCGTGGGAGCCGCCGCATCATCGGGTGATGCGCTTAACTCTGCCGACTTGAATAGACGCCCATTGGCGGGGAACTCTCCAACATAGATGACCAAACCATCCTGTACTGCCATCTGCGTCACAAGGCGCGGGCGAGGTGCTTCGCTTGGGCGCAGGATGACCGGGAAGGATGTCTGGATATTGTCGCCGAGGTTGTAGTTGAACGGAATGGTATCAAAACGACCATCGACGGGCTGCGCTAGTGAGAAACCCTCCGTCGTCAAGATAATGAACTGAATGTCGTTCGGGAGTATGGATTGGAAATCCTCATCCAAGTCCACAAATAGCGATGACATTACGATGTCCACGCGATCACCCGGTTGGAAAACATACCCATTGCTGCTAAGGGCGTCAATCGGGACAGCAATCATGCGTGTGCCGGGCGGCAACTGCGAAGCAGCATCAGAGCCAACCGAGGCCAAGTCCGACAAGCTGGTGGTGATGTCGGTGGTTTTGATGGGCGACTCGCGCTCGATATCGGTACGAGCGATCATACCGATGACCAGTTCGGCATCGGTGATGGCGCTGACGGGCGCGGAAGTATCCGGCCATGAGCGTATCGTGATGACATCCGGGCTGATGACCTGACCGCGATTAATTTTCTGCAACGCCACCACAATTTCGATGGTCGGCGCGGCAGTTGGGGCAGGGGTGCTGGTTGGAACTGCTGTATTGGCCGGATTCTGCACTGCAACTGGGGTCTGCCCCGGCTGCGTGACGGGCGCGTTCTGGTTGTTACGGAGCAGCAAGAATGCCGCAATGCCGCCAACCACCAAAAGTAGGATGACCACAATAAAAATTCGTCTCATTCATTTCCCTCCCCGTTATTCATACAGGCAAAGCGCATACCATCATCTAGTTTAGCGCACACTGCCCATAATTTGCACAAAAGACAGTTATCTCACCCCAAGTAAAGCTTACCCAGCGGGCAACTCTAGCCGGATGGTCGTACCGTTGTCGGTGGACGAGGCTTTGGTCGCGCCCTTGACCAGTACGAACTTCTCGCGCATGGTGATTAAATCACGCACGCGGCTGGGCAGCTTGCTCTCGTCGGAGTTTTCCATCAAGTCTGGGTCAAAACCGCGCCCATCGTCTTCAACCAATACCTTGATGATGGCCGTAGTCATATCCATGCGGATTTTCACGCGACTGGCGCTGGCGTAATCGCGGGCATGGGCGATCAGTTCTTGGATGCCACGGAACAACAGGATTTGGCGGTAATCTTCCAGCTTGCGTTCCTCACCGTTGATTTCCAGCTCCATTTCGAGGTCGGCGCGGTCTTTGAAACGCGCCACATAACGCCGCATGGTCGGGATGAGGCCGAGGTCGTCCAACATCATCGGGCGCAGGTCAAAGATGAAGTCGCGCACCTTGCCCAATGTCAGTTTAGCGGCTGTTTTGAGGCTGTTGAGTTCCTCACCAGCATCCTGTGGGGACTTATCGAATAACCTCTGGCAGATTTCGGCCTGTAGGATGAAGTTGGTCAACGATTGCGCCGGGCCGTCGTGCATCTGACGGGCGAGGCGCTGACGCTCAACCTCCTGAGCCTCCACGATGCGTTTGATGTTCAGCGCGGCCTTCGCGTTGGCTCCGTCTTCGTGTTCTTCATCGATTGTCAGGTCTGCGCCCTGTACTTTGCTGGCGATTTGCTGCATCAACTGAAGTTGTTGTTGCATGATTTCCAGCGTGAACTGGAATCGTTCTAGTTGGGAGCGCATGGTCGAAAGGCGTTGACGTGCCTCTAGCGCTTCCTCGTACCGGTCACGCACATCTTCACGCGGGATAGTGTCAATCGAGTGACGGATGGTGATGAGGTGGGCGGCGATGTCGGAATTGCGCTGTTCTTCGCGGTCAACGATGGTCTGTTGCTGGGTGATTTGACCACGAATCTCGCTAATGCGGCGCTTAAGGCCAGCCAGTTCATCATTAATCATCCCAACAAGCTGTTGTTTGGCGTCTTGGGTTGCGGCGGGGGGACGGTTGTCCATCATAAAGGGTTCCTAGCGGCTCTCGTTAGCGACTCACCCAGCCGTTACGCAGGGCGGTGAGGGCGGCTTGTGTGCGGTCATTGACATTGAGTTTGGTCATGATTGAAGTCATGTGGTTTTTGACCGTCTGCTGGCTGATATGCAAATGTTGGGCGATTTCTTTATTGCTCATGCCCATCGTCAAGCAGGTCAAGATTTCCAGTTCACGCGGGCTGAGGGGGACAAAATGCCCCGTCGAAGTCTCGCGGGAGTTGCGACTGACGGCGCTAAGTTGATTCTCCATCCACACTTTGAACTGGTCGGGCGCCATCTTGGGCATGTCTTCACCAATGTAGTAGCCCGCCGCCACGGTTTCAATGGCGACGATCAGTTCACTGGCGGTAATCCCCTTACTCAGATAGCCCCACGCCCCAGAACGCAGCGCATATAGAGTCTGGGCGGGGTCGTGCATTCCGGTAATCAGGATGATGCGCGACGGGATGCGTTCTTGTGTCAGTTGGCGTGCCAGATGCACCCCGTTGATGTCCGGCAGGCCGATGTCCATTAAAACGACATCTGGGCGCTGGGCGCGGATATTATGCAAGGCGTCATAACCGGTGGAACTCCGCCCGGTGACGCGCATCCCGAACTTCTCAACCGCATCTAGGATGCCGGTCTGGAAGATTTCGTGGTCGTCCACGATATGGACACTAATCGGGTTGGACTGTTCAGACACGTCCAAAGACCCCCATCATGATAGGAAACTCAGGTCAAGTTTGGATATTTTTATGTTATATGTTGCGAGTATAAACCCATCTACTAGCCGTTGGCAACTAGCCGGTACTTTAATCCCCATTTAATTTTCGCAGTCCATGCTGTTTATGCCCCGCTATCGTTAAGGAACTGGGAACTATGCGCCTCTTAATTGTTGAAGACGAGCCTAAAATGCTGGACTTTCTCAAGCGCGGGCTTGAGGAACAGCGGTATGCGGTTGACACGGCGGTGAATGGCGAGGATGGGCTGCATTGGGCGCTCAATTTCCCTTATGATGTCATCCTGCTTGATGTCATGCTGCCGGGCCTAAACGGTCTGGAAGTGTGCCAAGCCCTACGGAATCGCCATATCCAAACCCCGATTTTGATGTTGACCGCCCGCGACACGATTGATGACCGCGTGGCGGGGTTAGACCTCGGCGCGGATGATTATCTGGTTAAACCCTTCGCCTTCCGCGAATTGTTGGCGCGCTTGCGGGCGCTGACTCGGCGAGATACGCAGCACACCTCCGCCGTTTTACAATTGGGCGATTTGCGCCTAGATACGGTGACACACACCGCCAAACGCGGCGATAAACTGATTGAACTGACGACCAAAGAGTACGAACTCTTGGAATTTCTGATGCTACACCCCAATCAAGTCCTTTCTCGCACAGTCATCGCTGAACACCTATGGAATTACGATTACAGCCCCGAATCGAATGTATTGGATGTCTACATCCGATTCCTACGGAGGAAAATTGACGATGACTACGACGACAAATATATCCGCACCCTTCGCGGCAGCGGCTACCAACTGGTTGACCCGGCTCACGCCTAAAAGTCTGCGGCTACGCTTGGTACTATGGGTCACGGCCATCCTCATCAGCATTCAATTGGCGCTGGGGGCAGCCTTTTATAGGCTCACATCCGATTGGTTAGTGGGGCAACTCGAGAACACGCTGGTGGCGACGGCGACTCAAGTGGCCGTGACTTTACAGGGCGCCGATTTCATCGACGATAATCAGGTCAATGTCCGATTCAGAGACCCGGATGACGTGGTGAATGCTTTTTTACAAGGGCAGCGATTCTTCATCCGCGTGATTGACCAGCGCGAAGGTCTGGTGATTGAAACCAGCGAGCCTTATCAAGTGGACATCAGCCCACAGGCGCGTAACGTAAACGCGGGCTACGAGACGCTCCCACTGCGCGATACGGCCATCATGATGCGCGTTTATACGCTCCCGTTAGAGGGATACCCGCTGGCTTTGCAAGTCGGGGTCTCGCTGGCGGAGGTCAACGCCACCCAAGCCCTGATTTTCTGGATGATCGCCAGCGCGTTATTGCTAACCGTGCTATTGGGGGCGGGTAGCGGCCTGTTTTTGGCGAGTCGGGCGCTGATCCCGATTCACGCCATCACGCGCATCGCACGGCAAATCGGCGAGCGCGATTTAACGCAGCGTATCACCCTCAATCGGGTTGATGATGAACTGGGGCAACTCGCCCTGACGTTCAATACCATGTTGGATCGGATTGAACGCGCCTTTCAACATCAGCAGCGTTTTACCGCAGATGCAGCTCATGAATTGCGAACACCACTCTCAATTATGCATATTGGGGTTGAGGTGATACTGTCGCAAGAGCGCACCCCGGCGGAATATCGCGCCGCCCTCGACTCGATTCAAGAGGAAGTCCGGCGTCTGACGGCGTTGACGGTGGGCTTGTTGACGCTGGCGCGTGCAGACTCACACCGCTTGACGCTCCACCGAGATTTGGTCGATTTTTCGATGCTCATCAGGACGGTCATCGACCAGATTGCGCCCATCGCTGAACATAAGAATATCGACATCCAACGCGACATCTTGCCTGAAGTCCGGCTTGAGGCCGACGAGGAACGTATGATTCAGTTGGCGCTGAATCTGATTGAGAATGCGGTGAAATATACGCCAGAAGGCGGCCTAATCACCGTGACGCTCACACAGACCAGCGGTCAAGTGCGCTTGACGGTGGCCGATACCGGCACGGGCATCCCGCCGGAACATCTGCCGCATATTTTTGACCGTTTCTATCGGATGGATCGCTCACGCAGTCGCGACAACGGCGGTTTTGGGTTGGGGCTGGCGATTGCCCAACACATTGTTCAGCTTCACGGAGGTGAGATTACGGTTGTGAGTCAAGTTGGGGTGGGGACACAATTTGGGGTGACTTTGCCGACTTCATAGCGGTTTAATCGCTATTTAATTTTGACCCGTTAGTTTGAACGGTATCCGACACCGTTCTCATGACGAGGACGCTCACACATAGAAAAGGTGAACTGTCATGTTGAAATCTAGTCATAAGTTCGTGTTCATTGGGATTATGTTCGTCCTCCTGTTGTCACTATCCGGGTCGTTCTCCGCCGCGCAAGACGCACAGGTCTGCGGGACGGACGACGGTCAAGGCTGTGCGCCGGACAGCGCCCGCGTTGATCTCACGCCACCGTCATTTTCAAACCCAACCGACATCACCAATCCGCTGTTCCCGATCAGTTCGCTGTCTCGCGTCGTGCTGATGGGCAAGGTTGACCGTCTGCCGTTCCGTACCGAGACCACACTGCTGACTAATGTCAAGATCATCGAGTGGGAAGGTCAACAAATTGAGGTGCTTTCCTCGCAATATATGGCGTTTTTAGATGGTCGAATCCAAGAAGTGGCGATTGACTGGTACGCCCAAGCCGATGACGGTTCGGTCTGGTATTTGGGCGAGGATGTCTTTGATTATGCGGATGGCGTGGTCTACAGCACCGGCGGGACATGGCTGGCAGGTCGAGATGGCCCAGCCGCGATGATTATGCCCAGCAATCCGCAAGTAGGGGATGTCTATCGCCCAGAAAACAGCCCCGGCATCGTTTTTGAAGAAGTCACCGTGACCGCGATTGATACAACCATTCACGGACCGAGCGGCATCATTGAAGGCGCAATCGTCACCGAAGAACTGCACATGGATGGTACGACGGAGGGCAAGATTTTTACCCCCGGCTACGGTGAATTTTTCACCGGAAAACTCGGTGAGATGGAAGCCATTGCGTTGGCCGTGCCGGTAGACATCCTTGACGATCCCTTGTTCGCCGAGATGGACAGCCTATTCAGCGGCGCGATGACGATTTTCAACACGGCTGAGGCGGGCGACTGGGACGCGACCTCGGCGACGCTCAACAGCATGATGGCGGCGTGGGACACCTATCAATTGGTGGGTAGCGCGCCCAGAATGTTGGATGCTGACATGAGTTGGGCGCTGGTGGAATTGATCGGGGCAGTTGATGCGCGCCAGCCGATTGAATCGCGCCAATCGGCCATCAATGTCGCCAGAGCCAGTCTCAACTTCCAATTGCGTTACCGCCCTGTGGTTGAAGTGGATTTCGCGCTGTTTGACCTGTGGGCTGCTCAAATTCTGGTAGACGAGTCGGCTCAGGATTTGGGCGGCGTCGTCAGTGACGTGACCACGCTGGAGTGGGTTTGGATGCGAATCGCCCATACGATAGATAGCACGAACGCTGGTCTGGTGGTCGCCCAACTTGACGGCTTACGTGCCGCCGCTGATGCGGAAGATATGGCCGCCGCCAGCGCCGCCGCCGGACAGCTTCGCGGTCTACTGGCCTCTCTGAATTAACACTACCCCCTAAAAATCCCCCTCCTCAACCATTTGCAGAGGGGGATTTTTGGGTGTATTTCAAGTGCATATAGGGCGCAGCACGTTGTCACCCCTACTAAATCGCTGACGGTTCGTAGAGGCACACCCATGCGCGCCCGCCAAACATGATGTTTTGCACTCACTTAAAATGCACGCGTGATTTTTGTGCGCTTGTCGTAGAAAATATTATCGGCTAAAATGTTCATAACTCATCAAGAGTGGGGTAGGCACACGGGCCGACGATCCCACAGCAGCCCCGGAAGCCTCCGGCAGGTGCTAAGTCCGTCCGCAGCGTGCGGGAAGATGAGTAGACGACACCCCGTCTGAACGTTTGACGTTCCCCGCCGCTGGTCTGGGGACGTTTTTGTTTAGGTATGGGAGGTCGTTCAAAATGGCCGATGCCGCCTTAGACGCCGATTCCCGCGCCGACCTTGCCGCGTTGCGCACTGCCGCCGCCGCCCGTGAGTGGAGCGCCGCGCAGATGTCACTTGCCCGACTGGTGCAGGGCTTACCGTTCTTCGCCGCGCTTGCCGCGATTGTGGAGGGTTTCACCGCATTTCTCCCCACCTTTCAGCAGAATTATCCCCCGTCTAACCCGTTGTCTGGCTTGCCCAATCAAATTTTATTGGGGGTCATGAACTACGGTTTTGCGCCTGACCGCCTGCCGGATGAAGCGATGTTAGATTACGACGCCCCCGGCGCAGCCCAGTACATCCTCGCCATTTTAGAACTCGCCCGCGCCGCCCAAAAAGAGCGCGAACCGCTGGAACGAGTCGAGTTATTGGTGAGCGCAGCCGCCAATCAAATTGTGGCCGCTCTCAGCGAATCCTATTATCGGCGCTATCCAGATGACCATGCCCGCGTTCGTGCTAACCAATACGACCCCGAAACCGGCGATTATTCCGACCCCGACGCGGCACGCATCCCGATTTTGTTGTGGCTTGACCCGATAGTAGCCGCCCTCGATACCCAACTTTGGCACGCGCTCGCTGACCGCCTCGAACGGGCGTATGAGAAGGTTTAAGGAGATAAATCATGTCTGTATTGGCACAAGTGAAATTTCAGATTGAACTTACCGACGAGGAATATGATTTAATCCTCACG
>DAOTTP010000060.1:0-4230 GCA_034437835.1 Anaerolineae bacterium
AAAGACTCTGACCGCGCCATTGCGGATTATATCCAAGCGATTGCGCTCAACCCACACTACGCGGGTGCGTACAACAACCGTGGGTTGGCTTATGATGATAAAAAAGACTATGACCGCGCCATTGCGGATTACACCCAAGCGATTGCGCTTAACCCACAATATCCGAAGGCGTACCATAACCGTGGTATTGCCTATCGTAAAAAGCAAGACTATGACCGCGCCATTGCGGATTACACCCAAGCGATTGCGCTCAACCCACAACATGCGGATGCGTACATTAACCGTGGCGCGGCCTATTACAATGGCAAGAAAGATTCTCAGCGGGCTATCGAGAATTATACGCGGGCGATTCAGATTAACCCGCGTTATGTCCTTGCCTACCGCAACCGTGCATTAGCTTATGGCGCATTGGGGCGCACCTCAGAGGCGGATGCGGATACGCGCAAGGCGGATGAATTGGAAGGCAAACGGTGATGGCGTAGGGGCGGGTGAATAGAAACGGACAAGATGGATATTGTCCCTACGGCACGGAATATCTCGCGCCGATTTGTTTTGGGGTTGGGTGATGAGGCGTGCTGTGGGGACGGTATTTTTGCCGTGGGTGCGTAAATTCACGCAAACGGTGATGTCGTAGGGACAGGTGAATAAAAACGGACAAGATGGATCTTGTCCCTACGGCTTGGGCGCATCGCGATGCGCCCCTACGAAATTCTCGATAATGTGTATTCAAAAGCGCGTCAACGGAGAATTTCTAGGGACGATGCCCGCGTTGTCCGCCCTGATAGATGGGTAATGGCGAAAGTTGGGAGCATTATTTGGCGATTATGGCGTGCATGCCTGAAAGTTGCAAGGATGGCGCAGCACGCTGCGCCCCTACGAGAGATTGGGTTAGGCGACATAAAAACTGTCGGGAACTAACTCAAGGATGAATATGCCCAAAAAATACAGGTTGTTTTTGTGCAAAACTTTGCTTTTACGCGGTTAGCGTTATACTCTGACGTGACCAAGAAGTCACGCCTATGCGTGGTTTTTTTGTGTCTCTTGTTATGACCCTGATAGAGGAAAATATGAGAGCATTAAGCAGTCTTGAGAATGGCCTGATTTTCGTTGTGCTGGGTATCGCAATTGCGGGTCTGGCCTATGCTGTCCTGTTGGCTCGCCAGATTTTGGCAGAACCCAAGGGCAGCGCAAAAATGCAAGAGGTTTGGAATTACATCCGTACCGGCGCGAACGCTTATTTGCGTTCGCAGTTCAAAATCATCATCGTGCTGGTCGGCGTATTGGTGGTTGTTTTGTTCTTCAGCGTTTATGTCGTGAACCCGACCCCGTATGCGATTGAGCATTACTGCCCGACGGTGGCAGAGTCGGCGCGTGAGTCGGTCAACGGGGATGTCGTCATGGCGGAAGTGGCGGCGGCCAATGCCAGCCTCAATGCTGCCGATTTGCTCCTGCTGCAAAATAACGCGGTCATCGCTGAACAAGAAGCGGCCATCGTCAAGGCGGGCATTAACTCGACATCGGGCGTCGCTCCGTGCGAAGTCGCACGCGGCCAAATCGCTATCGGGCGTGCTGGCGCGTTCCTGATGGGCGCGTTGTTCAGCGCGGCAGTCGGTTATGTCGGTATGAACATGGCTGTTCAAGGCAATGTGCGCGTGGCGGCGGCGGCGGTGGATGCCAAGCGCGGCTATAAGGACGCGCTGCGTATCGCTTACCGTTCCGGCACAATCACCGGCATGTTGACTGACGGACTCGGCTTGTTCGGCGGCACGATCATCTTCTTGATTTACGGAATCGCCTCACCAGACGTACTGCTCGGCTTCGGCTTCGGCGGCACGCTACTGGCGCTGTTCATGCGCGTCGGCGGCGGTATCTTCACCAAAGCGGCGGATGTCGGCGCAGACCTCGTGGGTAAGGTCGAGGCCGGTCTACCAGAGGACGACCCGCGCAATGCAGCGGTCATCGCTGACCTGGTGGGCGACAACGTGGGCGACTGCGCGGGCATGGCGGCGGACATCTTCGAGAGCTATGAAGTGACGATCGTCTCGGCGTTGATCCTCGGTCTGGCGTTGTCTACTGTGACCGGCAGCCCGTTGTGGATTATCTTCCCGCTGATTGTGCGCGGAATCGGGGTGTTGTCGTCGATCATCAGCACTTACTTCGTCAAATCGGATGCGACGGGCAGCGAGGGCGGCAAGGATGCGCTCAGGGTCATCACACGCGGCTTCTACACCGCGGCGGCCATCAGCACGGTCATGTTCATCGCCTTCACGCTGTTTTATATGAGAGACCCCAACATCAACGGCGGGGCGTTGCTGTGGCAACCGTTGGCGGCGGTCTTAATTGGTATCGTGTTGGCGATTGTGATTGATAAGGTCACGGCTTACTTCACCGATACCGAACACGGCCCGGTTAAAGAAATCGCACGGAGCGCACAGACGGGTCCCGCGACGGTCATCCTAAGCGGTATGGCGACGGGCTTGGAGTCCAGCACATGGGCGATTGTGGTGATCGCCATCAGCATCCTCGGCAGCGTCGGAATCGCAGCCGTCTCCCCGATTGGCGGCGTTGACCAATTCACACAAGTGTTGTATCTGGTCGCTATGACCGGTATCGGTATGCTATCGCTGACCGGCAATAACGTTGCGATGGACGCCTTTGGCCCGATCAGCGATAACGCGCAGGGCGTGGCGGAACTCGCGGGTGAAAGCGGCGGCGAGGGCGGTAAAATCCTCGAACAACTGGACGCGGTGGGTAACACTACCAAGGCCATCACCAAGGGCGTGGCGATTGGTTCGGCAGTGATCGCGGCAGTGTCGCTGTTCGGCTCGTTCTTGACCGATACCCGCGTCGTGCAGTTGGGGCTGGGCGTTGATCGCAGTCAGACGTTGTACGCCACCGGAATCAACATCGCATCACCGATGGTGTTCATCGGCTTCTTGATCGGCGGCGGCTTGATTTTCCTCGTGAGCGCCATGTTGATCCGTAGCGTGAATCGCGCTGCATTCAAGATGATTAACGTCGTCCGCAGACAACTCCGCATCCCCGGCGTGATGGAAGGCACTAGGACGCCGGATTATGACGAGGCGGTAGCGGTCAGTACGCAAGCGGCACAGCGCGAACTGATGCCGGTGGGGGTGGTCGCAGTCTTAACCCCAGTTGTGCTGGGCTTCTTGCTCGGTGCGGCGGCATTGGGCGGCTTCTTGGCCGGTATCATCCTCGCCGGACAATTGATGGCGGTGTTCATGAGCAACGCTGGTGGTGCGTGGGATAACGCCAAGAAATATATTGAAGAGGGGCATTACGGCGGCAAGCGTAGCGAACCGCACAAGGCCGCCGTGGTCGGCGATACCGTCGGCGACCCGTTCAAGGATACGGCTGGCCCGGCCTTGAATCCGATGATTAAGGTCGTCAATCTGGTGGCGTTGATTGCCGCGCCGCTGATTGTGACGATGGAAGCCAATGCCAAGAACGGCGAGAGCGTCATCGGCGTGCAATTGGTGATGGTCGCGCTGTTGGCGGTGATCCTGTGGGTGATTTATCGCAGTCGTCTTGAGGATAAAGAGACCGTCCAGATGGTCGAAGAAGTGGCGAAGTCGGGCAAGTAATCCCGATTTGACACGTCCTAACACACGCCCTCATCTAATCTGGATGAGGGCGTTTTTTTGTGCTGTACGCCTAATATGAAATGAAAGCGCCCCGATAGATAATTTCCAGACTTATCCGCCGCCCAGCACTAAAGTGCAGGGCTGAGGGAAAGAAAAGTCCACTAAAGGGACTCTTTTTTCCCGACTCTTGAACCAAGCAACCCACTTTAGTGGGTTTTGCAGTGCATTAGACGGGGGTTTTAACCCTCTGCGGCGGACTGACGATATATTTAAGAATTTCACATTAACCATATTGATTATAGATGTCGACTGCAAAACCACCTATCCCACCCAGAATGGTGCCAACCGCCCCAACAATGGCGATAGTTGCCAATGCGGCAAGAAATACGAACTCCCCACTCGGATCGGTGAGATTGACGGTGTTGCCGCGCACATAGCTATACGGTTTGAAGGTTGAGGCTGGGCCGCCGATGACTCCCAGTACCGGGTCGGCGGTCAGGAATGTACCGTTGGCGGGGGAGTAATAGCGGGCGCGGAGGTATTGCAGTCTACACGGTTAAACTAGCTTTTCTAGGAAAGTTTTTACCCGTGTTTAATTTTTATGCCAAAAAGAGAAATCCTCAAA
>DAOTTP010000061.1:0-17158 GCA_034437835.1 Anaerolineae bacterium
ATGGGTGTCGCTGGCGCACAAAGCGTCAGTGAAAATGATTGGCTACGTTTACGCCCTGCGATGTTGGCCTTTATGAGCTACGCGCTACTCCAATTGATTAACCTGCTCCGCTATCCTAACGCGAGTGGTTTGGATTGGTCTGCTCTAAAAACGTGGCTCTATCTCGCTTTTATTCTTAGTATTCTCGTTATCGGCGCATTTGGTACTTGGCAAGCACAAAAGCATCGGGAGGCCTAAATGCCCAACGATTATCAGCTCCTTAGACCTATGTCCTGACGAACCTGACCCACACGCGCCGCTGGCTAAAGCCAAGAACGCTTTCATCCACTGCCACTAAAGTGGCGTGGCTTTCTCGCGGGCTAAAGCCCTAAAAGGTAAAAACGCCTAATGTGAAATCAATACCTTCGCCAAAATCCGATTGATACCATCCATCATCAGCGGACACGGCAGGCCGTGTCCCTACAACAAAAACCTGTCACGGGAGAATTTGTAGGGATAACGCCCGCGTTGTCCATGATAATCAAAATTGGCGAAGGTGTTAACTAAAGGGACTCTTTTTCCCCAACTCATGAACCAAGCAACCCACTAAAGTGGGTTTTGCAGTGCATTAGACGGGGGTTTTAACCCTCGGCGGCGGATTCACGATATATCCAATCATTTCACATTAGCCGTATTGTTTAAGATAAGGCGTTCATTTATCAGTGGGGGATACAACATGGCGACAACGACAGCAGCATTTGCGAATCTGGACGGTCAGCAATTTATGAGTCTGACGACCTTTCGTAAGACGGGGGAGGCGGTTCTGACGCCGGTCTGGTTCACCAACGTGGATGGCAAACTCTATATGTTGACGTTGGGGAATGCGGGCAAACTGAAGCGCATTGGCAACAATGGCGCGGTCACGGTTGCGCCCTGCACGGTGCGCGGCGAAATCTTGGGGGAAATAGCGGGTGGTATGGCGCGGGTTCTCAGCGGCGATGAGGCCAAACGCGCCAACAAAGCCCTGACCCGCAAGTATGGGATGTTCAAACGCGGATTCGACCTGATGCACATGCTCACTGGCAAATACAACACGCGGGCTTATCTCGAAATTTCGCCGCGTTAAGCCCCGTGCGGGCGATAGACATCGGTCACGCTGCTGACTTGTTGAATGAGCGAAATCAGGCGCGTGACTTGGCGCGGCTCGCTAATTTCTAACTTGAGCGACACAGTGGAGATGTCGCCTTTTCGGATGACGCGCAAATCGTGGATGTTGATGCGCTCATCGGCCACAATGGCGGTGATGTCGCGGGCGAGGCCGGAACGGTCATAGGCGACCACATCCAATGAGACGAGGTAGCGGTTGGAGTCAGTTTGTGCGCCCCATGACACATCGACCAAGCGGCTGCGCTCGGCTTCTGGGGTATTGACGATGTTGGTGCAGTTGGCGCGGTGGATGGTCACGCCGCGCCCACGGGTGACGAACCCGATAATCTCATCACCGGGGACGGGGTTGCAGCACGGAGCCATACGAGTGAGCATCCCGGCGGAGACGCTGCCCATAATTGCGCCTGTGGACGGGACGGCGGGCGGGGTGCGCGGCTTATACAGTTTTTCTGGCTGGGTCTTGATGTCGTGTTCGTGCTGGCGACGGCGCTCTTCTTCCATTGAACGGTTGGAAATCTGGTTGCTGGTGATGTCGCCCGCGCCGACGGAGGCGAAAAAATCTTCGATGGTCGGGAATTCGAACAAATCGGTCAGCGCATTGAATGAGATGCTGTTGGTCATACCGAGGCGTTGTAATTCGCGCTCAACCGTGTCGCGCCCCATTGAGATGTGCTGCTCGCGGTCAAGTTTGCGGAAGTAATATTTAATCTTCTCGCGGGCGCGATTGGTGATGCAGTAGCCCGCGTCGCTGTTGAGCCAGTCACGACTGGGGCCGCCGTGCTTGATGGTCTGGATTTCTACTTGGTCGCCGGACTTGAGCTTATAGTTCAGCTTGACCAGTTGACCGTTAATGCGTGCGCCGCGTGCGCGGTGGCCGATGTCGGTATGGATGTGATAGGCAAAGTCGATGGGGGTCGCCCCGGCGGGCAGGTCGATAACTTCCCCTTTGGGGGTGACGGCATACACGCGGTCTTGGAAGAACTCGGTCTTGAGCGCGTCCATATATTCGTCGTCGTTACTGTTGGACTCTTTGCCGAATTCCATCATCTTGCGGAGGGCATTCAGGCGGCGCTCATACTCGGTGTCGCCTTTGACGCCCTCTTTATATTTCCAGTGCGCGGCAATCCCATACTCGGCGTGCTGGTGCATCTCCCATGTGCGGATTTGCACCTCAACCGTCTTGCCGTTCTCATCATAGACGGCGGTATGTAGGCTCTGGTAGTGGTTATCTTTGGGCTGGGCGATATAGTCGTCGAATTCGCGGGGGATGGGCTTCCAGAGGTTATGGACGATGCCCAGCGCTTGATAGCACTCGTGATTGTTTTGCAAGATGACGCGGACGGCACGCACATCATATACTTGGTCGAACGGGATATTTTTGCGCCGCATCTTGTTATAGATACTGGTGATATGTTTGGGTCTACCGGCTACCGTAGCGTTGGTGATGCCGTTTTTTGCCAGTTCATCGCGCAATTTTTCGACGATGCGATTCATATAATTTTCGCGGTCTACCCGTCGTTCGTCGATGCGGGCGGCGATGTTGCGGTAGGTGTCTGGCTCAAGGTAACGCAACGACAGGTCTTCGAGTTCCCATTTAATCTGCCAGATGCCGAGCCGGTTTGCCAGCGGCGCAAAAATATCCATCGTCTCGCGGGCGATTCGCGCTTGTTTGTCGGGTTTCATATAAAACAGCGTCCGCATGTTGTGCAGCCGGTCTGCCAGTTTGATGAACATGACGCGCACATCTTCACCCATGTGCATGAACATCCGGCGGATATATTCTAATTCTTTGTTGATAACTGTTTTCTTCCGACCTGCGTTATCTTTATTTAAGCTGGCTTCGACGGGGATGATTTTTAACTTGCTGACCCCTTCGACCAGTCGCGCCACCGTGACGCCGAATTCCTCGCGTAGTTCATCGAGCGTGATGGGGGTATCTTCTACCGTGTCATGCAGCAACCCGGCTGCGATGGCGTCGGCCTCAAGTTTGAGGTCTGTAAGGATAGCCGCCACTGCGACACAGTGGGTAAAATAAGGGTCGCCTGATTTTCGGACTTGCCCAAAGTGCGCGGCCTCGGCCTTGTGGTAGGCGCGTTCGATCAGGGCGCGGTCATTGGGATTCAGGCGCGGCATGGCGGCGAGTAAGTCTTCGAGTGAGGTTGGGGTGAATGTAGTCATCGTCATCGCGGCACCAGTAAGATGATTTTACACGCAAATGCAACAATAATTTAACTATTCTAGCACGGATTCAGCCAAAAGCTGAGAGATTGGGGAGCAAACCGAATGGCGGACTTGATGCCGGTGAGCGAGGCGTTGGCGCGTATTCTGTCAGAAACCAACTATATAGGGTCAGAGCGTGTGCCGCTGGCGCTTGCCTTAGGGCGCGTGTTGGAAGCCGATGTTTTCAGCCGTTTAGACTTGCCGCCGTTCGATGCGTCCTCGATGGATGGCTATGCTGTGCGTTCGGTTGATTTGGCTGAACCGGGCGTGATTCTGCGCGTGATTGGCGATGTCGCGGCTGGGCGCGTGTTTGATGGATTGCTGAAGGCGGGCGAAGCGGTGCGGATCATGACGGGCGCGGCGGTCCCGTCTAGCGCCGATGCGGTCATCCCAGTGGAGCAGACGGACGCCGAATGGGGTGGTCATCCGGGCGCGACTGGCTCATCTGAAGTCACGATTAACCGGGTGGCTAGACCCGGAGATAATATTCGGCGGCTGGGTGAGAATGTCGTGCGCGGTCAATTTATTTGGGGGGCGGGGACGAAGCTACGCCCACAGGACATCGGCATGGCGGCGTCGTTAGGATTGACTGATTTGGCGGTCAGTCGTAAGCCGAATGTCGTGATTATCAGTTCCGGCGACGAACTCATAAAACCGGGCAATGCCTTGCCGTCGGGCGCGATTTATGAGTCCAACGGCGTGATGCTGGCGGCGTTGGTCGAGCAATGGGGCGGCATCGCAACGGTCTTGCCATCCGCGCCCGACACGCAAGAAGGCGTGCGCGGGATGTTCGAGGTCGCATTAGCGCTCAGCCCAGATATTCTGGTCAGTTCGGCGGGGGTATCGATGGGGGCGGCGGATTATGTGAAATCGGTATTGGCCGAATTGGGCGAGGTCGGCTTCTGGAAAATCAACATCCGCCCCGGCAAACCGCTGGCGTATGGCCGGATTGGAAATGTGCCGTTTTTCGGTCTGCCGGGGAATCCGGTTAGCGCGATGGTGACGGCAGAAATTGTGTTGCGCCCAGCCATGTATCAGATGACCGGTCACGCGGACGATGCCCAGACCGTATCGGCCGTGACGGGGGAGGACATCCCGTCTGATGGGCGGCAGAGTTACCTACGGGTGATGCTCTCCCGCGAGGGGAGTCTCCCGACGGCTCATTTGACCGGGACACAGAGTTCTGGTGCGTTGTTTTCGCTGGTGATGGCGGACGGTCTGCTCATCGTGCCAGAGGGTGTGACCTTTTTGCCCAAAGGCAGCCAGGTCGAGGTGCGGCTGTTGCGATAAAAAAGGGCGACCTGTCGGATTACCCCTACGGTAAATAAAAAAGCACCCCGCCAGATGTCTGACGGGGTGCTTTTAGAAGGTGTTGGAATTAACCGCGATGACCGCGCAGGGTGCGCTCGAACATCTCATCTTGGTCTTCGCGCTGTTGGCGCTGCTTGGCACGTTGAGCGTGCTTGGCTGCGTTCTTGGCGCTGGCGTTGCCCTTCATGGCCTTCTGGAAGGCGGCGGCAAAGGCGGTCTGCATCGGTTCTTCTTCTTCTAACTCGACGATGCGGACGCGGGGTTCTTCGTGAGCTTTGAGGCTCAGGTCGATTTGCTTCTTCTTCTTGTTGACCTTGAGGACGCGGGCGGTCACGCTGTCGCCGACCTTGACCACATCCGAGGCGTTACGGACGAAGCCTTCGGCCAGTTCAGAAATGTGAACCATGCCGGGGCGCTCTGCACCGATGTCTACGAACGCGCCATAGCTCTCGACGCGGACGACTTGGCCGGTGAAGGTGACGCCTTCGTTGACATCATCCCATGTGACGGTGGCGGGCTTGAGCAACGAGACGGCGATACGCTTGTTCTCGGCGTCAATCTTGACGACGTAGACGGTGAGCTTGTCACCGACTTTGGCGGCATCTTCAACGTTCTTGATCGGCTTGCCGAACTGCGAAATGTGCAGCAAAGCATCACTGCCGATACCGATGTCTACAAACGCGCCATAAAGCTCAATCGCTTTAACGGTGGCTTGCAGTTGCATCCCGACCTTGAGGTCGCTGATGGTGGTGGGTTGGGACATGGTTTGCCTCTCCTAGAGATATTCAATTACGGATACTTCGACGGTGCGTGTTCGGCAAACCGTGATTTCCGCGGACTAGCCTATGGGTTATGGGGTAGGGGTTGCTTCGGTCTCGGTGGCGGTTTCTTCAGCTGTGGCGTCGGTTTCCAGCGTAGCAAAGCCATCGGCATCGACAGCGGTGCTATCGGCGGCGGTGACATCTTCAACCGGAATGGGGGTCAATGCCGGCTCGTCATCCAGATAATCGCTGAATGCCTTATAGCCGGAGAAAGCTTGGAGGGTGCTGGTTTGCATCACCTGTACCATATCCTTAGGGGCAAGATACAAGGTGGCAAAGACTTCGCTGACGGCACTCACATCGCCGGTCTTACCCGCTACAAACGAGTAGACCACGAGGCCACGGTCAGGGTAGAACAAAGCGGCTGCCGCTTGTTTTTCATCGACTTCCGTGCCATTGAAATAAGCAGGCTCGCCCAACGCTTCAATCACCGCACCTAAAGTAATCTGGGGCGCAAGTTGCAAGAGCATCTGGTCAACCAATACCGCGTCCTTGCTGTAAAGCAAGCAGCACGGCACGCCGTCTTTGCGTTGGAAGGTGACGGCGACTTCACCGCTTTCGCCGTTATTCTCAACTTTGATGTCGGCGAGGTCAACTTGGTCTTCGAGGATGCTGATTGCATCGCTCCATGCGGTCACGCCGGGGATGATGCCACGCCAGCACGGGGCGGTGCAGTCCGTATCACTTTGGACTAGGCTGTCGTCCACGAGGAACTTTTCGTTCCGCAGTTCTTGTGACGGGGCGCAAGCGGCCACAGTCATCAGCACAGCAGCCAATAAGAGGGTGAGACGGATTTTCATAAGCACAGGCTTTCTTAGGGTTTTTCTGGCGTTATTTGGACACACAAGTCCGAACGGAATGAAATCAAATTCTAACGCACACGTCCAGACAATTCTAGGTCAAGTTAACGACTAATTATAACCATTTCAACCAATTTCGGCAGGAATCACAGTACGGACGCCTACTTCGGCGTCCGTACTGTAGGGCAGGGCATTTTATCGGCACGGGCGGACTGCGCCGACAAGTTAGTTTTGAGTTAGCGTCAACTGGTATGAACCGGTGGTCGCGCCATAGACTGTGCCGTAATGGGTGGCGAGGATGGTGTACGTCCCTGTTTCCGGTAATGCGAAGCGCGAGATGGCCGAATCGGTAACACCGGTTGCGGCGTCATCGTTGCGGGCGGCTTCCAGTTGGCTGGGGCTGATCAGGAACAGGTTGGTATCTAGCGTCCCCTGAGTCTTAATCATGTTCAGGGTGATGACCTGCCCGGCTGTGCCTTCAAAGGTGTAGACATCAAACTTGCTCTCCATCGAGAGCGTGCCGCGCACGGTTTGGCCGGGGGTCAACGGGATGGCCGAGGCGAGGCGCTGGCTGAAGTCGATGGTCTCACTGCCGCCGAGGATACCGCCGAGGCCGAGGGCGACGTTGCGGTTGCCGTCGATGCTGAAGCTGGTCACGAAACGCTCGTTAAGGCGCGGCGTGACCGGGATTGTCCCGATAATCTGACCATAGACCGTGATATACAGCGTGGCGCTGACGGCGCGGGTATCGGCGCACTCGTTTTGATACCACACTTCGATTTCGTAGTTGCCGCCGCGACCTAGCCCCGTCGGCCAGTAGGTGTAGGAGATGGGGGTGGTCAGCGGGACGGTGCAGTTGACGTTCCCTTGCGAGAACAAACGCCCGCCCGATGGGATGTCGCGGGCGTCATCATAAACCGATGCGCCTGCCGGGTCACGCACCAGCAATTGCAGGTCTGCATTGGTATTCCAGACCAGCGCGATTTGGATGTCACCCGTCGGCAAGCCGAGGTCGAGGATGTCTTGCGGCAAGTCAGCGGTTTGCGCGGACAGCAACAGTTCATATTGCCCCGCCGTACCGCCCAAATTCTTACCGTAGCGAGTCGCCATCACGGTATAGGTTCCGTCTACTGGCAGGCGTAGGGACGGGTTATTGATGGCGCTATCGGTGACATTGCCCGCCACGATGTCGTCGTTATCCGCGACAATCTGGCCGTTGGGGTCGAATACCAATAGCAAGGTGTCGAGGCTACCGCTGACGCGGGTCATGCTGACGGATACGATGTCGTTCGTCAAGCCCGCGAATTTATAGGTCTGGAAGTAGGCACTGCCCGCCAATGTGCCGCGCACGGGCGTCTCTAAGGCCAATTCGCCGACTGGGGGGTTGTTCACGATGTCACCGGCTGGGATGGGCAGACTACGGGCATCGCCATACACGCCGCGTTCGGACGACATCTGGGCAGTTCCATCGGTGTTGACCAAGAAACTAGCGATATAGACGCCCTGATTGACGCCGGATACGCTGCCGGTGAGGGTATCTACCGGCACGCCGTCTACGCTCACATCGAGCGTGAATTGTTGTGCGCCGTTGTTTTCACACTCTTGGCGGTAATAGACCAAGACTTCATAGTAGCCCGTCGGGATTGCGCCGGGGACATAGGTCGCGGTTTCGGTAGGGGCGTCTGCGGTCAGGACTTCACACAGGCCGTTGACATCGAAGCCGAAACTACCGCCGTTGGTGTTGGTGGTGTTATCGAAGAACAGGCGTTGACCGGTGGGGTCGCGCAGTTCTAGGTTGAGGTCGGCGGTGGATGCCCACGTCAAGCTGACGGCCAAGCCGCCCGTCGTAATCACGCTCCCGACAGTATAGTTTGTGACGGGCGTGATCGGTTGCTCCGTCGGGATAACCGTGTCAGGGGTAAGAGTCGGGACTGCCGGGTCCGGCGTGGCGGCAGGATTAGCCCCGCCCGCGCTGCCGTCTACCAAGAGACGGAACGCGCCAACCGTCGTGACCGCGATCCCGGCAGCTGGGAACAGCGTCACATAATTTTGCCCCTCAGCGAGCGTTACGCTGGGGATGGAAACGCCGCCATCGGCAGTGCCAGTGACGGTGGCGAGCAGCGAGCCGCCCGCGTCTGTGACGGCGACGGTGAGGGCGAGTCCGGGTTCAGCGGTGACGCTAATCGAAATCTGCTCACCAGCGGCTGCGGTATAGGTATAGACCTGTAACGGCGTGGCGGCCTCGATTTGACCGACAATCGATGATCCCAGCGTGATGGCGCGGTCAGATGCTTGGGCGGAGGCGCCCAAAGTCACCAGCGCCAGCGCCGCGACGAGCGCGATGCGGGAGAGTAAAGAACGCAGGGCTGCGTGGATAGTCATAAAAAATCTCCGATACTTTCGTTCGCAGGTGTAAATGCTACTCTAACGGACGGTGGTAAGCCGTTGCAAGCGCTAAAACCCGCGCTTGCCTGACGCTATACCGAGTGTACTGCAAAATCTGGGCTATTTGCAGCAAAAGGTCACGATTCCGTCGTGGTGGTGGGCGATGGACTGCCTTCCGGCGGGCTAAGTTCGATGAAGCTGGTCAAGCCCTCGCGCACGGTGATTTGATGGATGACGCGGTTGCCATTGAGCGTCACGACCACATCATACGTCCCGGCTGGCACATCTGAGAAAATGAAATTCTCGCCCCATTGTGGGTCGGGGTTGACCTGTGAGCCGCTGCCGCGAAAGACATAACTGGTCGTCACATCACGCGGGATGCCGCCCAATAACAGCGTGACCTCGGCATCGTCGATGAACTCTCCACGACTATCGACCACCCGACCCGCAATCGTCCCGTGATTGACATACGGCGCAAGCCAGAGGTTAGGGTTGACCGATGTCCCGTAGGTATTTTGGCCGAGTCGCACCTCAAAATGGACGTGCGGGCCACCCGATTGCCCGGTGTTGCCCAGTAAGGCGATGGCCTCGCCCATCTCGACCCGTTGACCGGCGACGACCAGCGGCGCTTCAAGGTGCGCGTATAACGTCCAGAGCGTTTGGCCTTGATAGCCGAAATCGTGTTCAATCACCACGACATTGCCGTATGATGGCGAGTTTTGATAAATCGGCGTGGTCGGGCTGGTGGCAAACACCACCAAGCCGGGGCCGCCAGCGCGTACCGTTGTCCCGATTTCGTTGGGCATGTCGATGCCGTGATGGATGGGATACGGCGCATCCTGTGGGCCATCTGTGCCGTACTCATAATAGTTGAGGGCGTGATTGGTGCGGTCAGGGTCAATCGGGCGGGCGAACCAGTAATGGTCACGCGGGTCGAGCGCATACGGCACGGGGAGCGACGGCGGATTGGTCGGGATGGGGCGCGGAGTCTGCGCCAGCCGAGTCGCCAGCGGCGCGGTGGTCGCGTTATCCCCTGACGGCGGTGCGGGCGTGGCCGTCGCGCCCAATAGCGGCAAATCTATCGGCGGGATGATGGCGACATCGTTGGCCGGGATGAGTGCGCCCGTCGGCTGGGTGTCTACTGGCAAGGTCGGGACGACAAAACTCTGCCCCGGTAGCGCCACGGTAGGGATGGGCGTGCCGTTGCCGCCTTGCGACCCGATGAGCAGGATGTCTTGCCACGCCCGCGTCGGTTCTATCGTCACCGGGTCTGTCGGAATGACCGGGCGCGTGTTTTCGCTGGTATCGGCGTTCAAGATGAGCAGTGCGCCGAATCCGCCCAATGCCAACATAATGACCAGCCCCGCGATGAGTCCGCCGCGCATCGGTTAGCCCCCTGCGCTGCCGCCGGGAGTCGGCGACGCTTCTGGGATGGGGGTACGGGTGGGGGCGAAGCCGCCGAGTTGGTCTTCCGTCCACAGTTCACGCATGGCGTCCAACCACGATAACCCATCGGGCTTATAGAACATCCAATAGTTAATCGCGTTGAAGTTCAGACGCCAATCGCCATTGGCGGGGTAGGGTAGCCAACCATAATCCGCGGCCACGTCGGTGATGTCTATATAATACCCGTCGGGGATAGCCTCACGCAGCTTGCCGCCGTTTTGATAAGCGGTCACATCGCTGGAGGTGCGGCTGTTGAAATCCCACGGCAAGGCGCGGAGCGGCTCACCCAATTGACCATCTTGGGCGGCGTCATCGACGCGCAAAAAGACGCGCCAACGGGTATCGACTTCACCATCTTCACGCACGATTTCGATTTCCGGCGGGAAGCCGCCCAACGCACTGGCTCTATTAAGGGAGAAGGCGCGCCCGGTCTTGTGCCAGTTGCGGTTTTCTTCTCCGGCTTGCGGGCGGTCATTAATGTCCCAGAAGGCGGCGTCGAGTCGGGCGAGGAAGTCACGCCCGCTGATTTGTAATACGCGCTCACGCAGGGCATTAAACGAGTCGTTGACTCGGTCATTCAATTGCGGATTAGGCGCTTGCACGCCGTTGGTCAACACGCCGAGCGCGTAAATCCCGTTGGGGCGGCGCGTCTCTTGCTCGATATAGAGCGCCTGTGTGCCGCTGGGGAGGCCACCGCTGTTAATCAACGCGGCGGGGAGGGGTTGACCCGTCCAGACCGGCTTATCGGCACGCGGCGGGGCGCTGATGATTTGAGGGATGGCCTCAGTACTGCCGAATGGGTAGACGGTCAGGTGAGTCGCTCCGGCGGTATCGACGGCGGCAATCAACGCGCCGCCGTCTGGCGACCATGACGGCGCACGTCCACGCCCCAACACTTGCGGCGATTGGGCGAGGTCACGCATATTTTGGACGAAGATTTTAGCCAGCCCCGCGTCTACCGCGCTGTAGGCTAAATATGCCCCATCCGGCGACCACGAGGGCGAGTCTTCATGCCGTCCGGCGGATTGAGTCACGTTAATCGGGTTGCTAATGTCCTCCAATTGGACGACATATAGGTCTGCGCCCGACTCGTTTACCCCAATGAAGGCGATTTGACGGCCTTCCGGCGACCACGCGGGGCGCATCTCGGCGGATGATGTGGACGCGATGGGTTGGAGCGAGGCGTTGACATCCGTCACCGGCAAGACATACACATCTAGCGTGCGATTCTGATAGGTCTCATAAACCAGCCAATTGGAATCGGGCGACCAACTCGGCGCGGCTTCATACGTCAGATTGAAGGTCATGCGGCGGGTTTGACCGGTCAGCAAGTCATAGATATACAGTTCCCAGTTGCCGTCACGGTCAGAGGCATAGGCCAATTTCGTCCCATCTGGCGACCACGCCGGGTCACGCTCATCTGCTGGGTCATTGGTGATGCGGATGGGCTGACGGGTTGTGACGGGGACAGCCCACAGGTCGGTCTGGCCGTTTTCACGCAGGGTGAAGGCAATCGTCCCGCGTGATTCCAAGACGGCGGGCAGCGCCGTCACGGTTGGGATGACCTGTGGGACGACGGATATGCCGTCTGATGGAGTCGCAGTAGCGTTTTGTGGGTTAGAGAGTTGCGCCACAGCAAGGTCAGGATTTTGGAGGCCAAAGCCGTTGTTCGGGCGTGGTTGAGTCGCCCAAATCACGATGCCGATGACCGCCGCCAATGCGACGACCAATAGGCCGCTCAGGGCGCGATTGCGGGCGCGTAAGGGGTCTTCCGGGATGGCGGCGCGCATCTCTGCGCGGGTGGCGCGGCGTGCCATCGCGCCTTGAGCGCTTCCGGCTGCCGTGTTGACTCCGCGTGTGACGGCTTTGCCGCCCAACCCCGCGAGAACACCTACCCCTGCGCCAATTAACATCAGCAGCCGGAGCAGGATTGACCCGATGAAACCAAGAATCCCCAATAGGCCGCTGCGCCGCCCGGTGGGGCGACCCAACACCCAGCGCACACCATCCGAGGCGAGCGTGGCTGTCCCAAGTGTGGTTTTGAGGGCGATGAGGGCGAATCGGTCAGTAAAGCGATAAGCGCGAAGCAGCATAGTTCTAACGGTTTCCGCGTGAAAGTCTGTCGCCGATTGTAATGCCAAACCGCGCTAAGGGCAATTGAAGGGCTGATGGGTAGGGCAAGCGGTGTGTAGCCAAAATGTTTGTTTTTTGCGACAATGAGGGCAATGTGTAGAGGTGTGGCGTGCCATGTCTATTATCGGGAGTTTTGGAAATGCGGCGTATTGTAGTCTTAATCCTAGTATTGATGTGCGCGACGGCGGGTGTTTTGGCGCAAGACCAAGTACAAGAGGGTGCGCCCGTGGTGCATACCGTGACCTATGGCGATAGCCTGTTCCTCATCGCTCAACGCTATGGCGTGTCGGTGAATGATATCGCCCGCGAGAACAGCATCCTCTATACATGGAACATTCAAATCGGGCAAAAGCTGACCATCCCCGGCTTGACTGTGCCGGACAGCAGCGGACAGGTCGATAACCCGCTGATTGCTGGTACGCCCGTTGAACATATCATCCGCCCCGGCGAGACGCTCAACAGCATCGCCCAGCGTTACGGCGTTTCGATGGAGACGATTCTACTCGCCAATCAAATCGGCAACCCCAATCTGATCGTGTCTGGGCAAATCCTCAGCATCTGGACGCCGGCCACTGTCGCCGTCGCAGAGGCTGAAAGCGCCGCTGAAATTGAATCGGATGCAGAGACCAGCGCCGTGATTGACCCAGAGAACCTCGCCGTAGTTGGGCCACAGACTCCAGCGGTTATCGAAGTCCAGTTTACGCATGTCGTCCGTAGTGGCGAGACGTTGGGGGTGATTGCGCGGAATTACAGCATCTCGCTCTCAGAATTGGTGGCCGCCAATAGCATCTTCAACCCTGACCGCGTATTGGTCGGTGATGTGCTGGTCATCCCCGGCAGGGCAGTTGCCGTCACTACCGGCACGAGCGCGGAAGCCTTAGGCGGGGTCAGTGCGCCCGCCGCGACCATCACCACTGGGAAGCAAGTCGTGGTAGACCTGAGCGAGCAGCGCGTCTATGCTTTCGAGGACGGCGGCTTGGTCTTTACCGCCATCGTCTCGACGGGTTTGCCGGGGACGCCGACGGTATTGGGCGATTATAAAGTCTATCATCGGCTTGAATCGCAGACCATGAGCGGCCCCGGTTACTATTTGCCGGGTGTACAGTGGGTTCAGTATTTCTACAGCGGGTATGCGCTACACGGCACGTATTGGCATGAGAATTTCGGCCAACCGATGAGCCACGGTTGCGTTAACCTCCGCAATGAGGACGCGCTCTGGCTATTCCAATGGGCGACCATCGGCACGCCGGTACACGTACAGGTTTAAGGGCAGTGATGAGTCCTGAGTGATGAGTTAGATTAGCCATTCCCTCAACACGACTTTTTGAGGGTAGTTTGAAGGGGAATCCTAGAGGATATGGTGTTTTCTCTCATCACTCATCACTCGCCTTTAGCCCGCGATTCCGAGGGTTTCCGCGTGTTCCTGCATCGCCTTGAGGACGAGGGGGACGTGGAACTCCCACAGGTCAACGTCTAATGAGGCCGCGCCTTGCTCAACGTCCTCACGGTTGACGCCGCGTGCGAAGGCTTTGTCTTTCCATTTCTTCTTGATAGATTGGACTTCCACGTCGCGCACGTTTTTGGACGGGCGGACGAGCGCGGCAGCGGTGATCAAGCCGGTGAGTTCGTCTACCGCGAACAGCGCCTTGTTGCGGGTCGTGTCGCGGTCTGCCTCGCCCAATGGGCCGTGGCTGAGGATGGTGCGGATGTCCTCTTCACCGAGGCCGCGCTCGCGCAGAATCGCCGCGCCCGCGATGGGGTGGCGCTCTAGGTCGGGGTGGATTTCCCAGTCGAAGTCGTGCAACAGCCCGACCAATCCCCAGCTATCGACATCTTCCCCATAATGTTGTGCATACGCGCGCATAGCGATTTCCACCGACAGCATGTGCTTGCGTAGCCCGTCGGACTGGACGAATTCGCACACGATGTCCCATGCTTGTTGACGATCCATTTTCTAAGTCTCCAGTGATGACGATATTTAGGTTATGTCCCTAATGTTCCGTAATCGCGTAGTTTTGGCGCGAATCGGGCGGTTAACCCGACCACCGCCAATGTGCCGAACGCGCCAAAAATCACCGCGCCGACGGGGCCGAGTAGCGCCGCCGCGACTCCTGACTCGAAGCCGCCCAACTCATTCGACGCGCCGATGAACACGCTATTGACCGCGTTCACCCGCCCGCGCATCGCATCTGGGGTCTGAGTCAGGACAACCGTATGGCGGATGATGACGCTGATGTTATCCAATGCGCCGAGCGCGAACAACATGGCCGCTGACAGCCAGAACGAGGTCGAGATACCGAAAATCAGCGTGGCGATGCCGAATCCGGCCACCGCCCAGAGCAAGGTTTTCCCGGCCTGTTGGAACGGCGGACGGCGGGCGCTGATGACCGCCATCAGTAGCGCCCCGATTGACGGCGCGGCGCGTAGAAGCCCCAAGCCGGTAGGGTCGGTGTGTAGGATGTCTTTGGCGAACACCGGCAATAGGAAGGTCGCGCCGCCGAACAAGACCGCGAACATATCCAGCGTAATCGAGGCCAAAATCACCTGCTTGTTGCGGACGAAGGCGAATCCGGCGCGGACGGATTGCCACGGCGTCTCTCCAATATCTTTGTAATCGGTCTGTTTGCTGCGGAGCAGGAGCAGCGTCACGACCAAAACTAAGCCCGCTATCGCGTTGACCAGATACACCCATGCCGCGCCTTTGGTCGCCGCGATAATCAGCCCAGCGACGGCTGGACCGAGGATGGCCGACAACTGCCATACGCTGGAACTCCACGTCGCGGCGTTGAAGTAATATTCCTCTGGGACGGTCTGTGGCGTCAGGGCGGATTCGGCGGGGTTATTGAACGCCCGCGCCGCGCCAATCAGCGCGAGGATTCCGTAGAGCAGGGGCAGTGACCCGTTGGTGAGCGAAATACCCATCAGCGCCAGCGAACAGGCGACCAAAACCAACTGCGAAATCAGCGTAATCCACTTGCGGTTATAGCGGTCTGCGATATAGCCTCCGGGGACGGACAGCAACATGACCGGCAAGACCTGTACCAACCCGACCAATCCCAGCGCGAATACATCGTTGGTGCGCTCGTACAGTTCCCACACAACAGCGAAACTGACCATCATCTCGCCGATTTGCGCCACGAATCGCCCGCTGATGAGCAACCGGAAATCGCGGAAGCGCATGGCCGCATACGGGTCACGCTTTACAGGTTCATCCGACATTTTTTACACCCATTTTACTTTTGTCCAATACCATCCGGTTACAAACCGATAGCGTTATAGTATAGTCGCCACGGATATTAGACACATACCAATCCGGTGAGTGTTCTAAGTCCAATTTAAGGGAGAGTTTGGATGAACGTTTTAATTTTGGGTGGGACGGTCTTTTTGGGGCGTACCATCGCGGAGGCCGCACGGACAGCCGGGCATACCGTGACGCTGTTTAATCGGGGTAAATCGAACCCAGCGGCGTTTTCAGATATAGAAACCATCATCGGAGACCGCGATACCGACCTCGATAAATTGGCGGGGCGGACGTGGGACGCGGTGATTGACCCCAGCGGCTATATCCCGCGCCATGTTACGGCGGCGGGGCAAGCGCTGAAAGATAGCACCGAGCATTACACCTTCATCTCAAGCATCTCGGCCTACAAGAGCTATTCACAGCCGAATATGGACGAATCTGGCGAGGTCGGGACGATAGATGACCCGACCCTCGAAACCGTCACGGGCGAGTCGTATGGCCCGCTCAAGGCGCTGTGTGAGCAAGCCGCCGAAGCCGCTATGCCGGGGCGCGTGCTGAATGTGCGCGCTGGATTAATCGTCGGCAAGTATGACCCGACAGACCGCTTCACGTATTGGCCGTGGAAGGTGCAACAGGGCGCGGATTTCGTCGCGCCGGAGTCGCCCGCTTACCCGATGCAGATTATCGACGCCCGCGACATCGCGGACTGGGTGTTGAAGATGGCGGCGGCGCGTAAAGGCGGGGTCTATAACACCACCGGCACGCCGACCAACTTGGGTGAGATTATCTCCACCGCGCAGACACAGGTCGGCGGGGGCGGGTCGCCGGTTTATATGGACGCCGAGTTTTTGGCCGCGCAAGAAGTGCAATCATGGGCGGAGATGCCACTGTGGATTTCTGCTACTGACGCCGGATTTGAGTATATGCACGCGGTCAGCGTCCAGAAGGCTGTGCGCGACGGCCTGACCTTCCGCCCGTTGGCCGATAGTATTGCGGCGGCTTTGACGTGGGCAAACAGTCGCCCGTCCGATTATGAGTTCAGGGCGGGATTGAGCGCTGAGAAAGAGCAAGCGGTTTTGGCCGCGTGGGAGAAACGCTAAACCCCTCACCCTAAATCCCTCTCCCACAAGGGGCGAGGGACTTCTGAATCCGAAAACACATGAGATCGAGAGAGGAAAAAGCACTATGAGCAATGTTTCGACTGTAATGAGCATGGAAAATCTGGGCGCATCAAATCGTCTCCGCAATATCACGGTGATTTTAATCGTGTTTGGCATCTTGATTAGCGGCTACCTGAGCTATGTCAAGCTGACCAATACCGCGATGGTGTGCGTACAGGGCAGCGTTTTCAACTGTGAAAAGGTGCAATCGCACCCGATTGGGCATTTGCGGATTGGCGGGGTGATTAATGTCCCCATCGCCGTGCTGGGATTCGGGATGTATATCGCGATGGCGCTGATTCACCTTTTTCAGCCGCGCATTGGGTTCTTGGGCCAATACGGGTATTTGTTGTATTTTCTGCTGCTGCTGTTCGGCTGGATTTACTCGATGTACTTGGTCTACGCGCAGTTTGTGATTATTCAGGGCTTGTGTATGTGGTGTTTGATGCACGAGGCGAACATCACGATCATGTTTGTTATCGGGATCTTCCGCAC